>JAFYUT010000030.1 GCA_017549485.1 Akkermansia sp. | reverse complement strand
GTTGCACGGTGGCTGAGAACGTGTGGTGCTGAGGTTTGCGATTATTTCACAACCTCGGGCGTAACGGTTTTGGCCTCGCCGTTGACAATAAGCTTGACGGGCTCGGGATTAGGCGTGGTCGTGGTAAGCTTGTAGGCTGTTACCTTGCCGTCTTTCCACTTCATGTCAACGGTGACATTGCCACGAGCGCGGATGCCCTTGATAGAACCGTTTTTCCATGCATCGGGCAGGGTGGGAAGTAGTTCGATTTGACCGGCATGGCTTTGAATGAGCATTTCGCTCATGCCACCGGTCATACCGAAAGTACCGTCCATCTGCATGGGAGGATGGTTGCCGAAGAGGTTATCGAGCAGGTTGTAGCGTATGTAGTGCTGTACCATGCTGTAGGCGTTTGCCTTGTGGCCGAATCGGGCCCAGAGGGCGGTGCGCCACGGCCATGTCCAGCTGCGGCGGTTGTCACCCGAGAGACCGCGCAGCTCAAGGCTCTTCATGGCTGCTTTGGCAAACTCGGGAGTTTTTGCCATGGAGATGGAGGTGCCGGGGAATACGCCGATAAGGTGAGAGGTGTGGCGCTGGCCGGCTACCATGTTGGGGCGGTCTACAATCCACTCTTGCAGGTAGCCATCGCGGCCGATACGGTTGCCGACAAGGCGGTCTCTCTTATCTGCCAGAGTCTTGGCCCAGTCTGCATCTGTGCCGAGGATTTCGGCGGCTTTGATGGTGTTGTCGAACAGCTCCCAAATGAGCTGTTGGTCATGGGCGCAGCCGTCTTCTACCGGGCCCCATTCGTGGGACCAGCCCATGGGGCATACCAGTGCCCCGGCTTTGATTTCCTTGAGTTCCGGGTAATCGGCTGCTGAGAGCGGCTGTGTTTTGTTGTTGGCAACCGTGGTTTGCAGGCCTTCACCGGCAGCACCTACCTCTTTGAGCTCATCCTCCCAGTAATGACAGATGTTTTTAAGCAGGGGATAGGCTACCTCTCGCAGGTATGTTTCATCGTGTGTGTAGAGGTAGTGGTCCCATATGTGCAGGGCATACCATGCATTGACGGGCGGGTTCCACTTAATCCAGCCGCCTCCGCCCCAGGGGTTCTGGGAGATGCGGGTGGTCCAGCCTCGCACATGTGAGCCGAACTCGGCTTTAGTCATTTCATGCAGCGGTTGCTCCATGGCGCGGATGAAGTCAATGAGCGGTTTGTGGCACTCGGAGAGGTTGGCTACCTCTGCCCCCCAGTAGCACATTTGCAGGTTGATGTTGTTGTGGTAGTCACATGCCCAAGGTGCGTGTACTTTGTCGTTCCAGATGCCTTGCAGGTTAACGGGCAGGTTGCCGGGGCGAGAGCCCGAGATGAGTACGTAGCGGCCGTATTGGTAGATGGTGGCCTCCAGCTCGGGGTCAGGCTTGCCGTGTTGGCGGTAGGCGGCCAAACGCTCATCTGTGGGTAGTTTGGCAAGGTGCTCGGGGCTCTTGCCGAGCTTGATGCTCAGACGATCGTAGAGGCCTTTATAATCAGCGCGGTGATTTTGGCGCAGCTCTTTAAGGCTTTTGCTCTGGGCTGCGTTCAGAATGGCGATGTTGGTGTCGGTGGGGTTGGTGCCTTTCCAGTTGGAGGCGTAGTCCATCTTATAATCTGTTGCCAGAGAAACAAGGATGGTTACGGAGTTAGCCCCGGCAACGTGAACGTAGGGGATATGCTCTGCGGAGAACTCCGGCATTGTGTCATCTTTTGCGCCCTTGGGCGAAGCATAGGTGACATTGACCTCCCCTGCTTGCCCTTTTACGGTGACAGTGCCGCCGTTTGTCATGACGAGGGCTCGCCCTTCAAACTCTTGGCCGTTGGCAAGCGTGCCTTTCATGATGATGGTATTACCGCTTACACTGTAACGCACATTGTGGTAAGGGGTGAGGGCAATGTCTGCCGTGATGCCTCCTTTTTTATCCGTTTTGGCGGTGTAAACCAATACGTTATCGGGGCGGCTTACAAAGCATTCTCTCATGTGGTGTGTGCCATCTGCCGTGAATGAGGTGTAGGCGGCGCCTTTCTCTAAGTCAAGAGAGCGAATATAATCAGAGGGTTTGCCTCTGAAATTGAAGCTGACATATAGATTGCCGAAAGGTTGATAGCTGCCGAATTGCTCTTGTCCGGCATGGGGCCCGTATGCGTAGTTATGTCCGTTTTTGGGTTTGTTGGGGCCACCGCTCCACAAGCTTACTTCGTTGAGGTTGACGCGGTCTAACTTGTCGCCACCGAAAATGGTACCACCGATGCGGCCATTGCCTACGGGCAGGGATTGGCTCTCCCAAGAATCCGTGCGCTTGCTTTGCATGGGGTTGGTGGCTGTTTTGCCGGGGAGATTGTCAGCATAACTGAATGGCAATGTGGTAGAGTTAACCACGGCGGGTTGTTTGTACCAGAGCAATTCAGATGCGGCAGGGTGCTCTGCCGCAACAACGATACTTGTTGCAGCGAGTGCTGAGGCGGTAATGCAGTGGGTTATGTTCATAATGCGATTGGTTGTGAGTGTGGCTCGGCTGAGCCGTAAATGATTTCAACGCGGAGCACGGTGTGCCCCAAATGGAGGGTGGCACCATCCGTTAATGATACCTGCGGACTGTAACTGTTAATGACGGTATCGTTGATTTTTAATCCGTTAGTGGAGTTGAGGTCTGTGATGACCAGCCCCGTGTGACTGAGCTCTATGCGAGCATGCGCGCGCGAAACGCCTGACTCCGGGAGCAGAATGTCGGCACATTGGGGGTCTCTGCCGATGGTGAGACCCCCGCTTTGCGCCAAGGTGGAAAAGGGGATGTAGTGCTCCCATGCCTCGCCGTCTTCCAGCAGCCCGAAGAGGCGAAGCTGCCCACCGGGGGTGTGTTTGCCGGAAAAACAGATGCGTTGCTGTTTTTCATTCGTATTGCCATCGGGGAGTCCCTTAATCAAATCCCATTTGCGCCGCAAGGGGTGATGAATGGGAAGAGGCTTGATATGGATGGGGTGGGCGGATTGCTCCTGTGTGTTGTCTTTGTGTTGCACCGACACGGTTGAGGAGATGAGTGCCGCTTGCGTATGCCGGTCTGCATAAAAGGATTGGCGGGCATACATCAATTTGGAGTGAGTGCAGAGAAGCTGAGCGCGCGCCTCTGCCAGCTTGGCTTCGAGCCCGCTGATGCGCTGCGCCAGAGCGGCGATTTGCTGCTCTTCTTCTGGAGTATTTTCCTCGCTCATCCTATAATAAGGATAGCATAGTACTCGGCTGCTGGCAATACCAAAAAGAGCCTCTACATAAAACTTAATTCTCTGAAGCAAATCTTTTTGATAAAAGCGGGGTTGTTTACGGCTTTTTGCTTGACACCGAGTGGTTGAGCTGGTAATGATGAAGTATCATGACAGTACGAACGATATTCAGACGTATTGGATTGCTTTCTCTCGGGGTTCTGCCCGTAGTGCCCGCCGTTGCCGTAACGGTGGCTGCATCGGCTGCGGTAGCCTCGGCAAGTGAGCTTCCTGCGGACGTTAAGTCCGCTATTGATAGCGGTGACTACAACAAGGCACAAAGTGCGTTGATTGCTGCGCTCAAAGGTAAAGAAATCAGCCCCCGTTCAGCAGAGGTTTTACACATGGCCATGCTGCTGGAGGTGATTCGCACGACAGATGCTGCCGTAATGACAGAATACGCTGCCGATGCAAAGGCTAAGCGTCAGTTCTTAGCCGAGTTTGCAACAGATGCCGAATGGTTGGAATTGTACTTAGGGTGCGGTCTTGTGCCGTATCATACCAAGGTGGGCATCGATGTGCTTTATCGTATTTGGCAAGAGGAAAAAGGAAAGGTGAAAAATAAAGGCCTTGCCGTAGCTTTGGCCTCTGTGTGGGGTGGTGGTGAAACCGACCCGAACCCTCCTATTGCTAAGAAGAACCCGAACCGATATAACCCTGTATGGCGCTACAATTTCTTCCAGAAAAACGCAAAGCGTGGGCTGTTGCACCCCGATTATAAGAATCTGCGCCCTTGGGAGTTGCGCTTTACTGTAGGTATTCCGCAGCAAGACTGGGACGACCAATCTTTTGAATGGGCTTTGGAAAATATCAACGTGCCGTGGGATCGTTATGATTACGCATGTTGGGCTGCCATTTATACGGATCCGTCTTACTTTGGTGACTCTGTGCAGGGAGGTATGTATAACTACCCCTATGCCGATATCAGCTGGGCAGAGGCTACTCACCGCAACGGTGGTGTGTGTGGCGCTATGTCTCACTTGGGGTGTGTGGCTGCCATGGCCCATGGTATACCCGCTTACACGGTAGGCCAGCCCGGCCACTGTGCTTATGGTTTCCGTATTAAGCGCGGTGACTGGCGTGGTGGGTTCGGTGGCCCGGATGGCGGCATGCATAACCGCATCTTCGGTAATCAGGCTCCCACTTCTTACCTCTTGATGGAGACTGTATTCAAGGATGACGCCACTATTGAAAAGGCTTATCGCCACAGCTTCTGTGCCAAGGCTATGGATGCCGTTGGTGATAAGGAGGGCGCTATTGCCATGTGGGAAAAGACACTTGAAATCTCTCCCTTGCATCCGTTCTTCCGTGCTTCATACCATAAGTTGCTTAAAGAAAAAGGGCTTACACCTTCTCAGGTGTATGATTACCTCTCCAAGGTGGTTCCTTTATATGAAAACAATGGTTTTGCCTCCATTGACATGGCTAAGGATTTGAAGGATTCCATAGCTGCCATGACCGATGAGCAGAAAGCCGACCTTTACGGTAAGATGCACAAGGTCATCTCCGGCACTCCCTCCTCTTGGGCTGTGAATATTGAGCCGGTGATGAAGGAACAGGCAGAATCCCTCAAGACCGATGCTGCTCGCGAGCAGTATTTGGCTGCCTTGTTTGCTACTCACATGGGGGCTGAAGATGCCACCACTTTCGGTAAAGTGCTGGAGTGGGGTGTCAAGACCTATGTAGAGGGTGGCAATGAGGCTGTATTCAGCAAGGCGTTCTCCAAGGCTGCAGCCTCTGCCGGCAAGGGCGGTAAGATGGATGACGAGCAGACCAAGAAGATGGTGGCTGCCTACAATAAGGCCATCATCGCTGCTGAGCAGGCACGTTCGGCTCCCGCATTCCGTTCTATCACCGAAGCCGCTGTCAAGGTCGCAGGTAAGTGCCCTGTCAATGTCGAGCTTAAAGCTGCCAAGGAGCTGCCCGGTAACGTTGCCGAGGCTGCCATGTTCCGTATCTCTACCACGTCTAACTACGATGCTCCGGCATGGCATGCCAACGTTACTACTCCCACCGGTGGTAAGTGCCACACTGCTAAGGAGGAAAAACCGTACATGATAGTGGAGCTGCCGGAACGTAAGTCTCTCACCGGCTGTATTATCCGTAAGACCGATGGTAATGAAGGCCGTATGAAGAAGGCAACCGTCTATACCAGTGAAGACGGTGCAACTTGGAAACCGCGCGAAACAACGGACGATATGCCCAAGGAGTGGGTGGTGAAGTTTGCCGATGGTACGCCCGGTAAGTGGGTTAAGGTGGAGTTTGATAACGCGGCTCCCGATTTTGCCCACATCTCCCATTTCGTCATTTATACAAAATAACCCCCGCACAACAAGATATGAAACATATTATACTTTCAACGCTGCTCCTGCCGGGGGCTATGTTGGTCAGTGAGGCTGCTACGCTGTCTTTCCCCGAGGTTCCGGCTGCTAAAGAACAGGCTGCCAAAGAGGGTAAACCTTGTTTGGTGATCTGGTATGGCTCTGATTGGCAACCCAAGGTCAGAGAGTTCTGTCAAGCTTGGGAGGCTGTAGCCAAAGAGCACGGTAATACATTCGTGTTTGCTCAGTTTGATGATAAAACCGGTCTGAATGTTGATGTTCGTAAAAAGGTGCTGCCTATTGAGCATTACAACTTGCCCGCTGTGGTGTTGTTGGCTCCCGATGGCACTTTTATGGCTGAGTACGATGGTGCCCAAGTGAGCAAATCTCCCGAAAAGGTGATGAAAAAGCTCACTAAGTTGGCAGAAAAAGCTCCTGAAGTTGCCAAATTGGCACAGGAGGCCGCTAAAGCTACAGGATTGGATGCCGCTAAAGCTGCCGGTAAGGCCTTAGAGCTGCTGCCTGCTGAGTTTGCCGTACGCTGTGGTGCGCTTACCGGCATTATCCGCAAGCATGACCCGCAGGACGACACCGGCTATAAGTCTCTCTTTGCTATGGACCACTTGGCCATGTACGGTGAGATTAAGGGAATTCTCAACGGTGGTAAAGATGGCAAGCTCAGCGGTAAAGACCGCAAGTTTGACGATGCCGAGACCTATGTGCGCGGTATGTTGGATAAGAAGCTCATGAAAGAGGACAAGTACCGCCACCGCCGCCAGCAGTGGTTGGCCGGTTTGGCCTACGTGTTGCGTGAGCGTATTGTATCTAACTCTACCCCCGAAAACCGTGATACCGCCCCCATCACCAAGGTATACGAGGAGCTTATCAAGCTTGACCCCGATACCCAGATTGCCAAGGGTGCCAAGCGCTGGATTCACTATTGGAGCCCGGACACCGTGACCGTTATCGAGAATAATTTCTATGAAAGCGGACACCAGACCCTCGGTTTCGAGAAAGATTGGCGCGTGGATGTTACAAAGTCCATCGACGGAGCCGGTACGTATACCTTCTCCTTGATTCCTGTGGATAACGGAGGTATGGTAACTCGCAATTACCGTCTTCTGGTCAATGGTAAGGAGGTGGCTCAGGCAGATGCCCCTGCCGATAAGAATACCAAGACGGTCAAGTTCAATGTGCCTTCTGTGCCCAAGGGTGCTAAGGTAGAGGTGCAGCTTACCGCCCGTTGTAACGATGGATGGTTTGGTTGTTCCGGCCACATTGAGATGAAGAAAGACTGATTTTCTGATTCTTGCTTTTTTTCAGCGCATGTGCCGAAGTTACGGCACGTGCGCTGTTTTTTTTATTGTTTTGAATCAAGGGATATGGTAGAGTGATACCATGATAGTACCAAGCAAGTTTGTGAGAGCATTGCCACCCGCCGTCGGTAAGTGTTTTAAGAAATGGGCTGAGTATATGTATCAGGCCATTCCGTTTCAGTTGGCTGATAGTACGATTCATTCTACGGCCCATAGTGAGCGTGTGCTGCTCTATGCCTTGTTGATAGCAGCCGGTGTGGTGGGGGAAGACAGACGTTCGCTCAACATCTTGGCGCATGCCTCTGTGTTTCATGATACCTGCAGGGAATCGGACGGTAAGGATACGGGGCACGGTGCGCGTGCTGCGGTTTTTTATGAGGAATTCTGCAAGTCTCATGAGGAGGTGACTTTCTTGCCTGAAGCTGCGTATCTGATGCGGTACCATGACCGCCGAGATGAACGCGGCGAGGAAGCTATTCGTGCGGCGTTTCCGGATTCTGCGGATTTGGTGGTGAAACTGTATAAAATATTCAAGGATGCTGATGCTCTGGATCGCTGGCGTTTGGGGCGTTGGGGACTGAATCCGGACTTTTTGAGAACGGACAGAGCCTTGGCTTTGGTTGACTTTGCCCGCAAGCTGGTGATGTTGACATCTGTAAAGTAATTACTTTTTTCTTGCTATGGTGTAATACTTTGGTACAATAGCCCATATGAAATTTTCTACCCTGATTGCTTCCCTTTTGTTGATAGTCTCACCTGTTGCATCTGCCATTTGTACCAAAGATGAGGAGGCTCGCGTATATGCCATGATGCAGGCTGCCGAGAATCCGCATGAGCTGTTTTTTTCAGAGCTGTGCGCGCGTAATATAGGCATAATACTGTCCCCCATGCAGTGGGAGGAAGAAAGTGAAGAGTTTGGCCGTTCATCCTATGACCGCACGGAGGAGTATATGGAAACCCGCTCCGTAGAGTTGTACCACATTTTACACAGTGGTGACACGGTGGAGAAAAAGATACAAGCCTACCGAGAGGTGTTGCGTGCCCATCCCGAGATGGCGGAGGAGTTTGTGGAAAATCTGCTGATGCAGTATTACCTGGTGGGAAAAAAGGAGCATGAATCCGTGCAGCCGCTGCCGCACACGCGTGAGGAGTATTTGCAAATGGCGGAGCAACTGTTCCGCACTCCCGGACTGAATTGGGGGGCTCGTGGTAAGAGCGGTATGACACCTGCCGGGGTGCTGTTTCGTTTTGTTATGGGAACAACGGAGGTAGAGCCGCTGGCAGAGCTGTTTTGTCGCTATGCCTCATTTGATGAGACAGATTGCTTGTTCGACCACCCGCCCGTGGCTTTGGCAACCATGGCAGATTGTCCGCAGGCTTTGCGGTTGTTGTTGGCCCGTGGTAATACCACGCCGGAACTGGCTACCTATTGTATCCGTATGATGGGGAATACCCATTCTCAGGATGTTGTGCCTGATGATGTTGCGGAAGAGTATTGCGGGCTCTTTTATTTGAGTAACGATTCCATGTTCCGTGACCGCTTGAAGTTGAAGTATGCCCAACGGATAAGAGACAGACAACATGGTGATGAATTGCTGGATTTGCTCCTACCGTTATTGCAGCCTGAGAGCGTGAAGACGGAGCCCCCACCCCCTGTGACTCAGGAAAAACCGGTTCATCACCTGTATCCTGCGTTGCAACAGCGTTGTCCCGGTTTGTTGCCGCTGGTTATGCAGGCTGTAGAACCGCCGCAGGAGGATGTTGTAAAGCCGTATGATGAGTATGATTCCGACGATGAAGAGGAGCTCACTCCCATTACGGAAATACCGAACTATAGCGAGGAAGAGGTAGAACAAGCCGTGGCTCGCATGGAGTCCTTGCTGCGTGCTGATTCTGTTGTATCCATCAATCATCCGTATGATGAGCGGCATGAGAAGGAAGATGAAGAAATGGCTGCCGCTGCTACCATTCTTTATTGGGATACATATAGGCATAAGCGTATTCCGGAATGCGTGGCCGGGTATGCGCTGGTGCGGCAGTTGGAATCTCCGCTGGAGGAGCTTATTGAAATAGCAGAGGATGCTGATTATACAGCGGAAGATGTGGCGCATTATTTGCGAGTATTCATTGATGATGAGGTGTTGGGTAAATTGGAGGACGCGCGCTACCTGAAGTGGGAAAAATTGTTGCTGGAACAAACCCGCGAGCTGGATATAGCGGTGCCGTTACAGTTGTGCGGTAATGAAACAGAGGTGGTGGTCACGGTCTCCGCATCTGATATCAACAAGGTACAATCCGTTACCTATAAACGTGAGGGGCAGGGTGGTACACCGTGGAACCCGATAGTGCGTTATCGCTCCTATGTGCCGGTCGGTGGCGCTTCTACCGTTTTACTGGAGCCTGTTTATCAACAACCGGTGGTTTATGCAGAGCAGGAAATTCATGATTTTATAGAACGCACGCCCATTTTCTTTATTGATGAGAAGGACTTTACTTCGCAGATTGGTCGAACGGTGCGCTATGTGGGGTATGCCCCCGATTATGCCGTGAATGGTGCAACCTCTCAGTGGCGTATTTTTGAGGCAGATGGCTCATTGTCTGCGGATTCTATCCTTGCAGAACAAGTAGAAAAGGTTATTCCCGTTAAGATTCTATTAACGGAATAAGCTTGCGCTCTTACTTACAGAATTTCTTCAAAGAATCCACCGCCCAGAAGGCGCTCGCCTCGGTCGGCATCGGGCGCATAAACGGCGCAGACCTGCCCCAGTGCCAGTGCTCGTACAGGGGTGTCAAAGTCCAAGCGGTAACGCCCCGCAGCAATGGGGGTGCAGGTGGCGTGTACGGCTGCCGCACGGTAGCGGGGCTGTGCCATCACTCGCTCGGGCAGGGGTAACAAGGTGTTGGTGACGGAGCCGATGACGGCACTGCGCGTATACAGCCCCGGGGTTTCCTCTCCCTCATACCCCAAAATAAGGCGATTGCGTTTCAAATCTTTCCCTACCACTACGTAGGCTACGCCCTCGCGGGGGGATGCCACATGGTGCCCCTTACGCTGCCCCATGGTGAAGAGGTGCAAACCATCATGCCGCCCGAGCTTTTTGCCCTTGAGGTCCACGATATCACCGGGGTTATCCGGCAGGTAGTGGCGCAAAAAGTCGCTCATTTTCACTTGTCCGATGAAGCAAATGCCCTGGGAGTCTTTTTTCTCGGCATTGGGTAGGGCAAAGCGGCGGGCAATTTCACGCACTTGCGGCTTGGTTATTTGCCCCACGGGGAATACGGCGTGAGCCACCTGCTCCGGGCGCATGAGGGCTAAAAAGTAGGATTGGTCTTTATTGCGGTCTGCCCCACGCAGAATGTAGCTGCCCTCGCCCTCAATATCCAGCCTGTTGGCATAGTGCCCCGTGGCTACGGAGGTAAAGCCTTGCTCCAGAGCATAGTCCAATAGTACACCGAACTTCATCTCGCGGTTGCACAGTACATCGGGATTGGGGGTGGAGCCATTGCGGTAACCTTCTATCAAGTAGTTAACGACGCGTGAGCGGTATTGTTCAATCAAATCTACCACACGCAGCTCAATGCCCAATTTGCGGCATACGCCCAAGGCGTCTTCTATGTCTTGCTCCCACGGGCATTCTCCGGGGATGTTTTCTTCATTCACCCAGTTTTTCATGTAGGCGGCAACAACTTCATGCCCCTGCTCGGTGAGCAGGGCTGCGGCTGCGGCGCTGTCTACGCCGCCACTGAGGGCTACCAATATCTTAGCCATGGGTGATGGTGGAGGTGGATTCTGCTTTTGCCGATGTGGGGAATAACCCCTCTTGTTCGGCGCGGTCGGTGTACATGAGTATGGCCTGTGTGATGTAATCGGAGGGCGATATCTCGTTTTGCTCGCACAGCTCACACATGGTGTCAAAATCTTCATCCGGACACCTGAAATTGAGCGTTGCGTAGTCAATTTTCATCTGCCGCTCATGATAGCAGATTTTTACGGTGCTGGCAACCCTGATTTTGAATACCGCAGCCACGATTTGTGATTGCAGAGCTTGGGGTAAGCAGGTATAATGAGGCTCATACAAGGAGTTAATACCATGCATACACTCAGATACGAACCTATTCCTGCTTCTTTCTATCAGGCCACACGTGATAAATTGGCTGCGCAGCTTCCCGCCGGTAGTTTGGTGATTGTTCATTCTAATGATATTTACCCCACGAATGCCGATGGTACACTGGCTCATCACCAGAACGCCAATCTTTTTTATCTGACCGGCATTGACCAAGAAGAAACGGTGCTGTTGATGCGAGTGTCGGAGGATGGAAAGCATGAAGATACTCTGCTTTTGCGAGAAACGAATGAGCACATCGTCATCTGGGAGGGGGCTCGCTTGACTAAGGAAGCAGCTACTGCGATGTGCGGTATTGAAGATGTGCGCTGGACTGATGAGTATAATGCCTTGCTTGCCGCTTGGGTGCCTGCGGCTAAGGAAGTTTGGCTGGATCGCGATAATCACCCCCGCCGCTTGACCTATGTGCAGACGCGCAATGAACGTATGGCTGCCGCTTTGCAGGCTTCATACCCCGATGCCAAGTTGCAGAGCCTCTACGATATTTTGGCTTCCATGCGTTTGGTGAAGTCTGAGGAGGAGCTGGTGCAATTGCGCGAGGCTTGCCGTATCTCCGGTGAGGGCTGGGTAGAGGTGCTCAGCAGCATTAAGCCGGGTATGGGTGAGTGGGAAATTGAGGCTCTGCTCAGTGCTGCTTATATTCGCCGCCGCGCACGTAAGTTCTCATTCCATCCCATCATTGCATCCGGTAATGATACTTGTGTGCTGCACTATATTTCTAACCACAAGGTATGTGAGGATGGCTCTCTGATTCTCATGGATATCGGTGCTGAGTATGGTGGCTATGCCGGCGATATGACCCGCACCATACCGGCTAATGGTAAGTATACACCGCGACAAAAGGCTGTTTATGAGGCTTGCCTTGCCGTACACCGTTATGCACGTGAGATTATGTTGCCGGGGCTTAAGAAGTCCGAGTATGAGCGCATGGTGCGTGTGCGTATGGCTGCTGAGCTTGTCAAGTTGGGCCTGCTGACGCAGGAAGAGGTGGATGCCGCCCCGGAGAATCCGCTCTGCGTGCGCAAATATTTCATGCATGGTACCTCTCATCCCATAGGATTGGATGTGCACGATGTAGGCCCGGCTGACCCCGTATTTGCTGAAAATCAGGTATGGACCATCGAGCCCGGTATATACATACCCGATGAGAATATCGGTATCCGTATTGAGACCGATGTCCTTATCCATGCCGACCATGCTGAGGATTTGATACCCGGAGCACCTATGGATGTAGCCGATATTGAGGCTCTCATGGCCCGTTAAATCTCGACATTGCCGTAAAAAATAACCCGCAATCGTTTATGGTTGCGGGTTATTTTTTTCGTTCATTTGAAATTGGTAAAGAAAATATCGTCTCTTGGGTCATAGATGGGCCTGATGCGGCTGCCGTCCTTGTTGTAACCGCAGCGGCGTAGTTCCTCCTCCAGTTCTTCCATGGTCCAGTATTTGTTGAGAGAGATGCTTTCTGCCACCCTTCGAGATTGTTTTATCGTACCTTTGGTGCTGAGGTGAGAGGGCGAGTCTGCAAAGCATGAAATATCCGGCTCAACCCCGAAAGTTTCATCTTTGAGAACGCTTAATCCGGCTTCCATATAACTCATAGCGGTGAGTATCATGTATGGTTTTACCGTGTCATTACTGAAATTGGTGAAAAGGTAAAGGCTCATGTGGGCGCCTCGTTTTCGGCACTCTTCTTTCAATTTCAGAAGTAGACTTTTCAGGTCGTCTCTGAAATGAACATTTATTTTTTCTGCCGGTGCATAAGCGGTACCTGACAGGGGGACTTTGATGTTGTTCTCACACCACCCGGAGTCATGAATTACCGTGTCATGGTCGTACTTGTATATGTTGTTCGGTGTGGTTAAGGCTTTGACCAAGAATAGACTGATTTCGCCGGAGTTGTTGAGAATAATTTCTTTGAAGGTCTTAACATTAAAGTGAAGTATGTTGTTGTCGAACATGGATGCCCCCAAGATACGCCAACAGAACTTGAGACCGCGTGGGTCTATACCCCCGCTTTCCGGTAGGTAGGTACCTCTTATAGAGACCATGAGATGGTCTCCCTGTTGCAGATAGCTGAGACCTAATACAGTATTGCAGGCAAAGCCGTATCCTGCTTGTCCGCCTGCATTGATGGCGCGAACCCCGTATTCATTCAGCATGATGGCCGGGTCTATTCCCATGCGTACCTCGGAGCAACCGGTGAATATATAGCACGGTTCCTGGGATTCTGCTCTTAATTTTTCGGCCCATGAATCAGATTTTTTTGTAGCAGCGGCAAAATAATTGTCGTTGGGGGATATGTGCCGGTCATATAAAAGGGAGCACAAACCGCCTGCTATGAGACCTATGATAATGGCAATGATAAGTCGTTTCATGGCTCAGAAAACAAAATAAATGAAAGGGTTAGGCTCTCTGCTGCCCAGCAGTATCATTAATGCTATCATGATACTGCATGCAGTTGGGGTGACGAAATACCCGTAGGGTTCATCTTGTTTTTTTCGGCCGGCCATATATTCGACCCCGATAATGATAAACGACATGATGCTGAATAATATGGCAATGGCTCCGGTTTGGTTGCTATTTTTTACTTCCTCAATGAAACCCTGTAAGTTGTAATTTTCCGGATGGACAATAACTGCTAACTGATGTTGTAGTGTGGGAATATGGGTTTCGTGAAAGAACATCCATATAACTACCATCAGGGAGAACGTTATCACCCAACCTACAATCCCCGGGAGTTTGAAGCCTCTGATACGGAATAATCTGTGGGCTACCATGGCAATGCCTGCTAATGAGCCCCAAATCATGAAGTTCCACCCGGCTCCGTGCCAAATACCGGATATTGCAAACACCAACACGATGTTGATAGCCCATCGTGAAGTGCGGCTGCCTCCCATGGGGAAATAAATGTAATCTCGGAACCACAGGGTGAGTGAGGTATGCCATCTGCGCCAAAATTCTGAGATATTGCTTGCGGTATAGGGGCTCAGGAAGTTCATGCGCAGGCGTATTCCCATGCAGGCTGCAATGCCGTATGCGGTTAAACCATAACCTGCAAAATCAAAATAGATGCGAAAGGTGAACAGTATATTGTTGAACCAGATAATCAGAGCATTATCACCTTGGTAATGAGCATGAAATGCTAAGGCTAAATTATCAGCCATGACCAGTTTGAAAAATAAACCCAATATAACGTAGGGTAGCCCGGTGCGGATGTTGTCCGGAAGTAATTTTAAATTGAGCGCCTGCATTTGGGACAGAAGGTCACTGCGCCGTTCAATGGGGCCTGCCACAATTTGAGGGAAAAAGCTCGCAAAGTTCAGGTAATCGATGAAAGCGGGCATGTCTGCATTGTTTTTTACCGTGTCTATGCAGAAGCCGATTATCTGAAAACTGTAAAACGAGAGCCCTACGGGTATAATCAAGTCCTTGAGTGTATCCCATTCTTGACCTCCTATACCATTGATGACAAAATCCGAATACTTGTAGTAAAAGAGAGGTAACAGCAGGATGATAACCAAGCATGCCAAGATGGTGCGTTTGGCATTTTTCTCGGCGCGTTTTCCCCATTTGCAGCCAAACCACGCTACAATGGTTACGAGAATGAAAATGCCTAATGTTTCTATGCTGATGCTGCCCAGTAAAGTTAAGCTGAATACAAGTAATCCGAATTTGTGAAATTTCTGTATAAGTAAAGGGCTGTTTCTCAACAGGATATTGCCTATTAACAGCAGAGAAAGAGCCACTGCCGAACTCAGCCAGAACGTTGTTGTTGAAAAATCCATATATTTTTATATGTGAACGGAGCGAAAGAGTAATTTATTTATTATCCGTATAATCAACGGAAGCGTTGTAGGTATTCGATGAGCGCGTGTATATCCTCTGAGCGGGAGATGCCGGGGGCGAGCATGGAGGAGTCCCACTGTGTACCTTTGACACTGATGGGGCCTTGGATACCTTCTCGTATAATTGTTTCGAGAGAGGGCCTATCCGGAGAAGGGGTAATCCACTCTGAGCCTTTCAGGGGTGGGTAGTTACCGGGCTGTCCCTCGCCGTCATTGCCATGGCAAAGGGCGCATTTTGCAGCATAAAGGACGGCCCCGCGGAAGCTATGTTGTCGTTCTGCCAGTAGGGGAAGCTGCCGGGAGGCGATGTATTGCGCCAGTATGTCGATGTCATCGCCGGGGAGGTGCGGGTGTTTTGTCTGTAGCGCTTCTCTCACCAATGGGGTAAGTGGGGTACCGTGTTGCCATTGGTTCAAACAAGGGAGCGGTTGCGTTGCAAAAGAATGGCTGTGGCATAAGTAGCAGCCGCGCATGCGAGCTGCGCGTTCAGCCTCACTGTCAGCGCTTTCTGTATAAATCAGAACAGCCATCCCTATGACTGTGAGCACAAGGATGGCTGTTGCTGCAAATTTTTTCATTGCTTATTACGGTTCAACGGGGCCCCCTTCGGGGTCAAGCTCACGTCGTACGTGTGCACCGAGAATACCGAGCTTCTCGTCAAGCATTTCATAACCACGGTCAATGTGGTAGAGACGATGAATCTCCGTGGTACCCTCTGCGGCCAATGCGGCCAGTACCAATGCGGCGCTGGCGCGCAAATCGCTGGCCATAACGGGGGCCCCGCTGAGGCCCTCTACGCCGGTGATAATAGCTGTGCCGTTGTCTACCTTGATGTTGGCTCCCATGCGTTTAAGCTCTGAGCAATGCATGAATCGCTGGGGGAAAATGGTATCTTTCACTACACTGATGCCGGGCGTTACGGCAAAGAGAGCCGTCATCTGTGCCTGCATATCGGTGGGATAACCGGGGTACGGGTTGGTAAGAATCTTGCCACTGCGCGGATTGGCGCCCGGTTTTACGAATACGGATGTGCCGTCCTCGTTGTACTCTACCACGTGCCCGCACTCTACCAGTAAGTCTGAGATGCTCTTCATGTGCTCTCGGCATACGCGGTTGAGGGTGATGCCATCACTGTACATGGCACCGGCAACCATGAAAGTACCGGCTTCAATACGATCCGGAATCACGGTGTGTTCGCAGCCGTGCAGTTTTTCTACGCCGTGAATGGTGATGGTGCGTGAGCCGGCTCCTTCAATGCGGGCACCCATTTTGTTGAGGAAGTTTGCCAAATCAATCACCTCGGGCTCGCGGGCGGCGGATTCAATAATGGTCGTACCTTTGGCCAGTACGGCAGCCATCATAAGGTTATCTGTACCCAGTACGGTGGGGCCGCTGTCACCACGCATGTCTACCGTGGTGCCTACAAGTCCGTTGGGGGCTTCAATCACCATGTTGCCGCCTTTTACTCGTACACGCGCTCCCAGTGCCTGAATAGCACGCAAATGCAGGTCTACGGGGCGATCCCCGATAACACAACCACCGGGCAGAGGCAGGGTACAGCGCTTCATGCGTGCCATCATGGGCCCCAGCAGGCAGATAGAGGCACGCATTTTGCGCACCTGCTCATACGAGGCACTGCTGCTGATGCCATCGGGAGATTCAATGCGTACTGTGCCGCTGGAGCGCTCTACAGAAGCGCCTAACTGACTCAATATCTGAATCATGTAGTTGGTATCGGAAACATCCGGTACACGGGAGATTCTCACGGGTTCATCTGTCAGCAATGCTGCTGCGAGAATCGGGAGGGAGGCATTCTTGGAGCCACTGATGTTAACGGCTCCACTCAGTCGGTGTCCACCTTCTACGATGAGTTTGTCCATGGTTGAGTGAGATGTGTATGTTACGCTGTGGTAATTCTACCAAATGATGCTAAAAAAGCAAGTGAGAAGTGTAAACTTTTGAAAGTATCTTGCAACTCCGCTTAACGTCTGCTTATATATGTACGCTGAAATTTTTATGTTTCTTTCAAAAAATGAGTATTTTTTATAAGAAAAAGTGAAATAATTTGTCTTATTTTTGCATAAAAGCGTGTTTGCAGTCGCGTTTTGGGCTGTACAAGACTTCCCCGGCTGTGATAGATTCGGAAATCTCTCAACTTTTTTCAGTAATACATATGCGTCAATTTTTTTGTATGGTTTCGGTAGCGGTTGCATCACTTTCATCTTGCCAGTGGGCAGTGATGGAAAGCAGAATTGCCGACCGCGTGGATGGCTCTTCCGATGAATATAAAATCACGGGCTCAGAGAGTTTGTTAGGGGGTATTATGGAATACACTGCGGCTAATGGCAAAAAGTTTTACGTACACCGTTGCCGTGTAACCTCTGAGCGCAAGCCCGGCCCGCTTTTCGTGTTCGGTGAGATTGATAAAAAACACTTTACCTTAGGGAATAATGCTGTGGCAGAGCCCTTGCCGGCGGTTGAGCGTTTTGTGGTTGTGGGGTATGATGACTTGGTGTTCAGTGGTATAACCCCACCGGCTGCCGAGTATCGCCACCCACTGGGCGAAAAAACGATTCTTTGGCGAGAGTGGGAGAATGCCGTGGCGGTCGCCAATGACCCCGGCTTGCAACTGGTGAGCAGTACGGTATTACCCATTGCAGCCGGTAGTGATAATGATCACGCTGCTTGGGCGGTATACCAAGATGCCAAGGGAGAGGTTACCCCTTCCAAACGCTATTTCTTGGCTCCTCTTGCCGCGTTGGCAGATATTCCGCTTACCATTCTCGGCACCGTCTGTTATTTGCCATACTATAATGTCAAATATTGGATTAACGGTAAAAAAGATAATTGAACCGTTATATGCCATGCTTTTTTCTTGCAAATGAATGAAATAGTGGTATTTTAGGCACGTGCATCCGCATGGGTGCAGAAAGATTTTAGCTTCTATAACACTAACGATATAAAAACAATGGAGATACTTCATGATAAGGACGCCGATGTGAGCGTTCTCAACGGTAAGACAGTAGCCGTTATCGGCTACGGTGCTCAAGGTCGTGCTCAGGCTCTTTGCATGCGCGATAGCGGTGTACATGTTATCATCGGTATTCGCCCCGGTAAGAGCTGGGATGCCGCCGTGCAGGACGGCTTTGAGGTGATGAGTGTGGCTGATGCTTCCAAGACGGCTGATATCATCCATATTTTGCTGCCTGATGAAATGCACGGTTCCGTATACACTGAGCAGATTAAGCCCGGTTTGTGCGCCGGTAAGACGCTGTGCTGCTCTCACGGTTTTGCATACGTGTTCAAGACCATCGAGCCCCCGGCAGATGTTGACGTTATCATGGTTGCTCCCAAGGGACCGGGTACGGAGGTTCGCCGTGTGTTCGAGGAGGGCTTTGGTTGCCCCGGCTTGATTGCTGTGTTCCAGAACCCCACCGGCAATGCCAAGAATGTAGCTTTGGCTATGGCTAAGGCTGAGGGCCTTACCCGCGGTGGTGTGCTTGAGTGCACCATGCAGCAGGAGACTTACGAAGATTTGTTCGGTGAGCAAAACGTACTTTGCGGTGGTCTTGTGGACCTCATGAAGTATGGTTTCGAAACCCTTATCGAGGCCGGTTATCCCGCCGAGATGGCTTACTTTGAGTGTGTACACGAGGCTAAGCTTATCGTAGACATCATCTACAATAAGGGTATTCAGGCCATGAACGGTGTTATCTCCAATACGGCAGAATTCGGTGAGTACTACAATGGCCCGCAGATTCTCGGCCCGGAGGTGAAGGAGAAGATGAAAGAAAGCCTCAAGCGCATTGAGAGTGGCGAGTTTGCCCGCGTATGGCTGGCCGAGGCTGCTGCCGGTGCTCCCAATCTGCTTGCTAAGCGTGCTGCCCTTGCTGAACACCCGGTGGAGGTTGTCGGCAGCAAGATTCGTGCTCTTTTTGAGCGCAAGTAATCTGTTTTACCTATGTTTACTTCAAGCGGCTCTCACGGGTGATGTGAGAGCCGCTTTTATCCATCAACATTACATATTTTGATAGCTCATGAATGCAGTTAATATTGAAAATGCAAAGGTGTTTCTTTCCGGTCGAGAGATTTTGCATAACATCAACTGGCAAGTAAAACGCGGTGAACGTTGCTTTATTTTGGGTGCCAATGGCGCCGGTAAAACAACGTTGGTGCGCATGCTCATGGGCTATGCCTGGCCTGTTTTCGGTGCTACGGTAGAGGTGTTGGGACATCGCTTCGGCACGATTAATTTGCAAGAGCTCCGCAAGCGGATTGCTTGGGTGAGTCCGTTGATGCATCAATGGCTCGGCGACCGCGAGTGGACAGGACGAGAGATGGTGCTCTCCGGGCCGGATGCAACGATAGGACTCTTTCGTGAGCCGACGCTACAGGAAGAAGAACGCGCCGCGGTACTGATGGAATCATTACGTGCTACGCATTTGATGGAGCGCAAAGTGTTTACCATGAGCAGCGGTGAGCAGGTTAAAGTTCTAATCGCGCGTGCTTTAATGACCAATCCTGAGCTCATGATTTTGGATGAGCCCAGCGTTTATCTCGATATAGCCGGCCGTGAATTTTTGCTGAATACAATAGATGAACTGGCCGCCTCGCACCCACAATTGACTATCATTTTTATTACCCAACGAATAGAAGATATCTTGCCCACCTTCAATCGTGGCATGATATTGCGACAGGGTGATATTATCTCGTATGGTACACGTGATGAAGTACTGACCGAGGCGAACCTTCGACGCGCTTTTGATTTGGAAATTCGGCTGATACATGCACGCAACGGACGCCTGTGGACGGTGATTGAATAACTTTGTTCTTTTTTGTTGCGAATAAAGGAAAAAAGAACAAAGTACGATTTTTTGTTGACTTTGTTCGCTAATGCAATATAATAAAAGCGAACAAAGTAGAAGGGGCGTTATATGGCAATCAAAGTATTCATAAGCAGTGTTCAATCAGAGTTCAGTGTAGAGCGCAAATTGCTTTTCGACTATATTCGAGAAGATGCTTTATTAGGTGGCTTTTTTGAACCCTATATCTTTGAAGAAACACCGGCTATGGGTGTATCTCCCAGCCATGCCTATCTAAACGAAGTCAGAAATTGTGATATCTACATAGGCTTATATGGTTTGCGCTATGGCTATGAAGATGCCGAAGGCGTATCACCCACCGAACGAGAATTTGATTTGGCCACAGCCTGTAATAAATTACGTTTGATTTTCATCACAACTCCCGACCCCATTAAAAAACGACATCCCAAACAGCAAGCACTTATTACAAAGGCCGAACAAAGTGTTATACGCAGAAGTTTCAGCGATTATGCGGAATTGCAGGCATCTGTATATACTGCCCTTGTTCGTTTTCTTGTAGAAAAGAACTATATTCGCAAAACTTCATTTGATGATGCAGTGTGTTCCGGGGCGACCATAGATGACATAGATGCTGATAAGATTGCGCATTTTATCATGTTGGCTAAGGCGTACCGTGGTTTTCCCATACCTATGAGTGCAGGGGTAGAGAGCATACTTACGCATTTGAACTTGTTGACTCAAAGTGGTAGTCTTACAAATGCCGCAGTTCTTCTTTTTGGTAAACGCCCACATGAATTTTTCCCATCTGCTATAGTAAAATGTGCTCATTTCTATGGGCCGGATATTTGTAAACCAATTCCTTCACATCATATATTCAGCGGGAGCATCTTTGAGGTAGTAGACAAAGCCGTGGATTTTGTGATGTCTCGTATAGACAACTATGTGGGTACAAGAGCCCACAGCGTGGTTGTGCCCGTAAAAGCTGAAATACCAAGAGAAGCTGTGGCCGAAGCCATTGTCAATGCTGTCGTGCATAGAGATTATACATGCAATGCCGGTGTACAGGTAATGGTATTCAGTAACCGAGTAGAAGTTTGGAATCCCGGTCAATTACCATATGGTCTCAGCCCGGATAGATTGCATGGGCCTCATTATTCTGTTCCTTATAATCAAAAACTTGCATCTGTTGCATATCTAGCCGGGTATATTGAACAAATGGGTACAGGTACCACAGATATAGTTGACAAATGCTTGGATTGGGGCTTGCGCACACCCAGCTTTAAACAAGAAGAGTGCTTTAAAGTCACATTGTGGAGAAATGAAGAAGACGAATCAAGTGTACTTGAGGCCGGGGAGTCAGTAGAAGATATTTATTATAGCTGGAATAAAAAACAAAATCAAATAAAGAAAGAAAAAGCGAATATAGCTAATAAAACGAATAAAGGTTATCATGTAAGCAAACAAAGTAAGCTTGCCGTATCTGCTAAACAAGAGGCTGTTGTTCAGTTTTGTTCGCAACCCCGTTCCAGTATGGAAATTATGCAACATATAGGCGTTTCCCGACAAACGCGCACCGTAAATTTATATATTGGCGCGCTTATCGAACAGGGACGTTTACGCGCATTAATTCCGGGTAAACCTAACAGCCCCAAGCAGCGTTATATAGCCGTTAATCATTAAAGAAAGGTATGCGTTGCGCATACCCCTATAAAATAAAAAACGCTGCCGATATACATCGGCAGCGTTTTGTAAAAAATAGTCTTAAGATGCAGAGATTTCGTTGCGCAAAACCTCGTTAATCTTTGCCATGATTTCAATGATGTGCTCATTGATACTATTGCGGCACATGCTGTCTGCCATGCGGCAGGCATTTAGAATAGCAGTGCCGTTGGCTGAGCCGTGCGCAATGATGGATACACCACGCACACCCATCAGCGGACAACCACCGATGGTGTCAGCGCTCATCTGCTTACCGAGCTTTTTGAATACAGGCTTCATGAGCAATGCTCCCATTTTAGCCATAAAGCTTTGCATGATACCGGCTTTGAGCCAATGCCCAAATGCCTTGGCCGTGGCTTCTACACTCTTGAGCAAGATGTTGCCGGTAAAACCATCGGTTACGGCCACATCCAAATCGGTTTCAAAAAGGTCATGGCCTTCGCAGTTGCCGATAAAGTTGAAAGGAAGCAGCCCTTGGTCTGACAGCTTTTTGAGAATCGCGTATGCCTCCAGAGAGAATGCGCTGCCTTTGCAATCTTCTGTACCGTTGCTCATCACACCCACATTGGGTACGGGGCGGTTATAAACATATTTGGCCATTAAGGCACTCATCACGGCGTATCCTACCAAATGGCTGGGCTTGGCATCGGGGTTGGCGCCCGTGTCGCTCACCAAGACATAACCGTGCTGACTGGGCAGGGGGGAGATAATACCAGCTCTCTCTACACCCTCCAACAAACGCAGTTTGATGGTGCTGGCGGCCACGGCTGCCCCGGTATTGCCGGCAGAGAGTACGGCATCGCATGTGCCGTCTTTCACCATATCAACAGAGATGCTCATGGAGGACTTCTTCTTCTGTCGTACGGCAACAAGCCCACTTTCTTCCATGCTGACGACTTCGTCTGCGTGAACGATTTCAAGCTTGGGGTTAGAGCTGATACCGGCGGTGTCACATGCTTTTTTCAGCATGTCTTCATCGCCTACAAGGTAAAGCTTATCGAGGGTGCTAATTTTTTCCAGAGCTAATTTAGCACCGTCTATGTTGATTTGGGGCGCATTATCGCCGCCCATGGCATCGAGAGCTAGCTTCATAGATGCAAATATTGTGAAGTTCGTCTACACTCTAGCACATTTTATGTGCATATGTCAACAAAAAACCGCCCGGCAGCAAAATCTGCGGGGCGGTTGAAGTCTTTCAGCAGGGGTTATTCTATTCCGGCAGAATCAGTCTACCAGTTTTACCACTACCTCAGCACCACTCTGGGTCTTGTAGGTACCGCACTGCATGCAAGCAGTGTGACCGGGAACAGCGGCGCCGCACTTCGGGCACTTGCCGAGTTTGGGGGCCTTCCAGGCCTGAGCGGCCAGGCGGGAGCGCTGCTTCATCTTGGACGTTCTGCGTTTCGGAGCTGCCATAGTATTGTGTGTTTGTTAAGATTTACTGTGATGTTGAGTGGGGCCACGGTGCCTACTTACTCGGAAACTGATCCAAGGCATCCCAGACGCTTTGTCCACTCGGGGCGGGAGATTCTACACCCGATTGGGGGTCTTTGTCCAGTCTAAAATCACCAATTATGTCATTTATTTTACATTTAAGGCCCGAAATTTCGCATTTTGGGTATCCCGGAAGCTCCAGAAGCACCTCTTCTCGCAGCTCTTCCGTTATATCGACTTCAAATTTACCCTTTGTGTCGAAGGAGAGAGCAAGGTCATCTATTTCTACCTCATAATCAAATTCCTCCAAGCATCTATCGCATCGCATGCGGAATGTAGCGTACACGCTACCGCTTACCAGTAATTCCGTATCGTACAGCTTGGCTTCCAGCTCATACCCCAGCGGGCTCACGCTGCGAGCACCGGTGTTATCGATGTCAAAAAGTGCGCCGTCTGCTTCACCATGCAGTACAAGGCCGTCCTCCGGAAACTCCTCCAGCGGTACTTTTATTCGTGTTTGCATGCGCCTATTATAATAGCGAGTGTCCGCTTTGGCAAGCGCAAAGAAAATCCGTTTGCTTCATGTCTGTTGGCTAGCTTTGCCCCGCAATGCCGATGAGAACAAACAAAACAGCCTGCATGCAGAACACGCAGGCTGTTTTTTATGGGATTTTTATAATACTGTATCAGTTGTCTTCTTCGGCCGGTGATTCAGCAGGGGCCTCAGCCTCGGCCGGGGTAGGTTGCTCGGCGGCGGGCTCCGTTGTAGCCGGATCAGTGGGGATGTTTACTTGTTCGGTGCGCTCACTGGCTGCACTTACCATGAGCTCACGCCCCATGAAAGGCTGACCATGCAGTACCTCGGCAGCTTTGCAGGCTTCCTCAAGTTTCTGCATTTCTACAAAAGCATAGCCCTTGCTCTTGTACGTGCGCGGGTTGTAGATAACCTCCACGCTCTTGACATTGCCGAATCCTTTGAACAAATCCTCCAATTCAGCCTCTGTTGCCTCATACGACAGGTTGCCGACATACAGGCGGGCATTGCGCGTGGGCAGAGTAGAGGTAGCACGGCGACGACGCGGTGCAGACGGGTTACCGTTGCGGTTGTGGGTTTTGGCTACACGAACCTTCTGCGGGGGAGTGTTCTTTTTGCCTTTTTCGTACTTATTATGGGGTTTCTCATTCTTGTCTTTTTTGCCGAAACCAAAGAAACTAAGTATACGAGACAAGAGTGAGGGCTTTTTCTTAGGTGTTTCTGCGGGGCGGGGCATACGCTGCCTGTAGTGGCGTCCCTGATTGCGGCGACGGCGGGCACCCTGACCCTGCCTGCCTTGCGTGTAATGTTCAGACATGCTGTTGATAATGTATTGTTTTCTTGCGGCTTAGTCGGCGTGGTGAATAACACTCCGCTCACGCATATAGCCGTGTGTCATAAATATGTTTGTGGAATGGAGAGATGCGCCGTGCAGGTGTGCGGCTATGTGTGACAAGCCGGAATGCCGGTCGCACCTGCCTTGAGTATACTCTCGATAGGTGAAAACTCAAGCAAAAAAAATGCCATACACGCATTTTATGCTTGACGTTCATAACAGGGATTGTGAATGTCGGTGGTGATTGTTCGTTTATTTGGTCTCTCTCTGCTATTTTTTGCTTGCAACTCTGTGGGTGCTGGGGTAATGTAAGGGGTAGCCATGTATATAGAAGATCAGTTAGCCGAGATACGAGAGAAAATAGCCGCAGCAGAGCAAAAAGCAGGGCGTCCTGCGGGCAGTGTGGCCTTGTTGGCGGTGAGTAAAACTTTTCCGGTGAGTGATATGATGCATGCCTATGCAGACGGACAACGCCTGTTCGGTGAAAACCGCTTGCAAGAGGCCATGGAGAAAATGCCCGCTATGCCGGCCGATTGTGAGTGGCACCTCATCGGCCCGTTGCAGCGTAATAAAGTGCGCAAGGCATTAGAGCGAAACTTTGCTCTCATAGAGGCGGTTGCTTCCAGAAAATTGGCAGAGGCTATTTCTCGTATTGCCGGAGAACTGGGGAAAACAGCGCGTATTCTGTTGGAGGTGAATGTGGACGGCGAGGAAAGTAAGCACGGTTTTACTCCTAAAGAACTACAAGAGGAGTGGGCGGTGCTCACGGCTCTGCCACATGTTGAGATACGCGGGCTGATGTGCATACCCGCCCCCACAGAAACACCGGAGGGGGCCCGCCCTGCCTTTGCTGCCCTGCGCAGCTTGGCTGAGACCTTGCGTGCCCGTGGGCCTCTGGCTTTGCCTGAGCTTTCCATGGGTATGAGTCATGACTATGCCGTTGCGGTAGAAGAGGGGGCTACCATTGTGCGCGTTGGTTCCGCTATCTTCGGTAAGCGAGACTACGGCGCCGTTTGAGAAGATAGTGGGCGTAATATCCCCCGGTGATTGATGAAGCATGAAGCCGCACGCGTTTCTCAACGGGTGCGGCTTATCAGGTGTAAGTAATATGTGAGAGAAAAAAGTTCGGCTCACTCTGCCGTCGGGGTGGCAGTCGGCGTGGTTGTTTTTGCCGGGGATTCTGCCGGGGTGGCAGGTGTTGCTGCAGGCTGGGCTTTTCGCAGCAGTCGAATGCTTTCAGCGTGTCCCTGGGTTTCTGCGCGTTGCAGAGGGGTTGCTTTGTTAATGTCCGTTGCCCCGGGATAGGCGCCGGCGTCAAGAAGAATTTTGATGACCTTGTAATAGCCGTTTTCGGCAGCCTCGTGCAGGGGCGTTTCGCCGTATTTGTTAGCAGCATTGGGGTCGGCCTTGCCGGTAAGCAACATGGTAACGATGGTGTCATGCCCGTTGGCTGCGGCCCATGCAAGCGGGGTTGCTCCGTATATCTCGGTAGCATGCACATCGGCACCGGCGTTGATAAGGTGAGCTACGCATTTGCTGTGCCCGTTGGTGGCAGCATTGTGCAGCGGGGTATTACCGTATGAATCGTGTTCATTCAGCTTGGCCTTGGCGGCTATCAGCAGTTGCAAAATCGCCTCATCGCCATTCATGGCGGCCTCATGCAGGGCGGTAATGCCTATTTTGTTGGTGCGGTTCAGGTCTGCCCCGGCCGCAAGCAGAGCCTGTACACAATCATCATGTGAGAACTCGGCTGCCAAAATGAGCGGGGTATTACCCTCCGCGTCTTTTTGATTTACATTGACTTTTTGTTTCAGGTAATGGTGCATCACGGCAACATCGCCGATGATGGCTGCGGTGAGCAAATCATGCACGGCACCGGCTGCGGTGAGTGCTTTCACGCATTCGATATCACCTTTGCGTGCCACCCAAAGCAGGGGAGATTTGCCGTCATCGTCTTTCCACCGTACGTCAGAACCGGCAGCAACCAGCGCTAACACGCATTCCGTGTGGCCTGCTTTGGCCGCCACGAACAAGGCGGTCTCACCGTCTCGGTTCACCGCATGAACATTGGCACCGTGGCCGATGAGCACTTTCAGGCACGCTACATGTCCCTCCTGCGCGGCGGCATGCAATGCTGTGCCGCGGGTTTGGTAATCTTTTGCATTAACATCAGCTCCGGCCTCCAGCAATGTT
The DNA here is from genome assembly GCA_017549485.1 of Akkermansia sp. Classification (GTDB taxonomy): domain Bacteria; phylum Verrucomicrobiota; class Verrucomicrobiia; order Verrucomicrobiales; family Akkermansiaceae; genus Akkermansia. The sequence continues at coordinate 33,724 of JAFYUT010000030.1, read as the reverse complement.
TGCATGGTAACAGCATCACCCGAGTAGGCTGTTTGTATCAATGTAGCATTGAACTGACGACTGGAGATGCCGGCTTGCTCCAGCGCGAGTATGGCATCAGCATCCGGTCCGGTGGGTTCCGCCGGTAATGCGGGTGCTTGGTCGGCCGGTGGTACAGTTTGCTGGGCCACGGCTGACATGCTGCTTAATAATACGGCTGCTGCTTTCAGGTATGAGAATCTCATGCGGTATCTCCTTCCGTTAGTATGCTGACAACGGCAAAACGATTATCTGCCGATACATTACCAGTATAGGGCAAATCACGCAGGAGTCAAGAATAAACGGGAGTTTTCTCCCAGATTTCCCTTATTTGAGTCGGAATAAGCGGCGTTCTTCGGGGGTGGCGTACAATCGGGCAATGATGATTGCGTAGAATGGGAGAAAAAGCGTGAGCTTGAGTAAAAGACACCACCAAGCGCCGGAGGGGATGAGGTGAAGGATGGCACAGCATACTGCGCTCATCACAAGGGCTGCCGGAATCGCCCCTCGAAAAGTGGTGACGTAAAATTTTCGCACATGAAGACCTAAACCGCGATAGTGAATCAAGTTGAGCATGGCCAGCTGAATCAGGATGGATACAGCAGCCCACACGGCTTGTGCGGCTATGCCGTAATATTTGCACACAAAGAAACTCACCACAATGAAGAGCAAGCTGTTGAAGCCGGTGATGAGGACGCGTTGTCGCAGCGCATCTCTTGCTTGTGAGATTTGACGCCCCAAATCCTGTACAAGGCTGAACGTTTGAGGAATCACCAAACATAAGGTGATGTGGTAGCTTAACTCGGCATCAGAGCCGGGGATGTGACCCACCCACAATACGAAAAACTCTTTGCCGAAAAAGAGCAGTGCCATGAGGGGAGCCCCCATAATCATGAGCAGAGCCCGCCCCAAGCGTGCCATAGCCTCTGTTTGAGCTTGTGGGCAAGCTCCCTGCATCACCATGTGAACCACGCGGGGGAAAAAGAGCATGGATAACCCACCGGCAAGCAAATAGTAATGCCCGTATATCATCAATCCATTGGTGTAAACCCCGGCTGCGGTAGGGCTCTGCGTGATGGCTACAATATAGTTGCCGGTGCCGGCATTGAGGATGTTGATGAGCTGGTTAAGGAACATCCAGAACGAAAAAACGAATATGCCACGGCAAATGTTGCGGTTCCATTTATTCAGAGAGATTCGGGCGTTGAGCCCGATAAAACAATACATCACGTTGCACACCAGCGCAATGATTCCGGTACTTATGCTCAGCGCAATCAGGCCTACGGAGCGTAACCCGAGCACCAGCAACAATACTGTTCCCAGTGCATTGACAACGGATGTTGCTACGGCTATGATTCCCGGTATGGTGTAGCGTTGTTGTGCATCGGCCACTCCGGCTAAACTACGTGCCGGAAACATAATGGCCGCATTGACCAGCGTCATGAGATATAAAATGCGGTAGATACCGAGCTCTTCTGCCGTGAAGTGGCTGAAAATATCCCCCAACCACGGGTAAATGAATAACCCCAGTACTAAAAGTCCACCGCCGATAGCTGCGTACAGGGTAACCATGTTGCCCAAAAAACGGGCAGCTCCCTCTGAGTCACCGCGCCCGTAATACTCACTGAGAAAACGCGTCGTAGTGGTGCGCCCGAGGTCGCTCATGTACAAGCGCACCATGATAGTGCTGGCCAACATGTATACACCGTATTCAGCCGCTCCCAATGTCTCCATGACAAACGGGGTAAGAAGCAGCGGTATCCCTATTTGCAGCAGCAATAGGGTGTAGTTGAGCAGTGCGCCTCGGCGAATCTCTGTCATTGCGTTACAGCCACGGGTATTTGGGGGAGACCCCGTACTTGTTGCGCCCCTTTTGGCTGTCGGTCAACATGAATATCAGCACCACGATGCTTACGGCAAAACTGATAAATGCCAAAATGAGCGTGGTGATAAGCCCGGTCGGTATGTTGATGCTTTTGTTAATCAGCCCTATGATGGGTATAAACGTGAGTACCGGCAAAAGGTACATAGCCCACATCCACCATCCGCTGCGTCCTATGTCGTGCAATCGGCGTACCCCGACACTGATTGTCGGTATGTAGAGAAGAAAGGAAAACGCAAATTGAATGAGCTGCACCGTGCCTGCCGGGCTGCTCCAGAAATTGGCTTCGAGAAAATGCTCTCCATAATTGAGCGCCTGGCTTTCTGTCATGAGTATAACCTGAATAATGGAAAGCGGTATGCTGATGCAGATGGAAAAAATGTAGATGAAGATGTAGAACCCCCAATACTCCATACGCGTGGCGCGCCCGCGCATGATGAATATCTTTTTGAGCGCTACCTTAAATTGTTGCCAAAAGTTATCGGGGTTCTGTGCACGCAGCAATAATCCGCAGTGTGGGCAGTGCTCCGGGATGACCGGCTCGCCGTTCAACGGTATCTCTTGTCCGCATACGGGGCAGGGGCCTGCTGTTTCCGGTACCTCCACGGTCGGGATGCTTCCGGGTACGGGGGGTAACGCCATGCTGCTCGGTACCGGGGGCAGGGGGGGCAATGCGGTAGAAAGAGCAGTTAATACATCACCCAGTTTTAACCATTCGGACTCTCCGCTTGAGGCTACAAGAGTATCCTCTTGCAATTCGCCCATATCTTTCAACCGTGCAAGTTCGTAAAGGGTATGCGGGCCTGCCGGAGTTTGGCTGCCTGCTCGCACATAAAAGTATTTACGCTCATTCATCCCGCTTATTGTGCCTTTTTCTTCTTTCTTTGTCAAGCCGTTTGCGGCTGAAATCCTGCTGCATGCACAAACTTTGAGTTGTCTCTAGTTTTTGTAATTTTCTACTTGACGGATATCGGTATATGGTATAACATGTAGCGAGCAAACCTGCTGTTTACACCGATTATGAAAGCTGTAATACTTTTCCCCGGACAAGGCGCCCAGAAAGTGGGCATGGGTAAAGACCTCTACGACACATATCCCGCCGCACGTGAGATGATGGACAAGGCAGATGCCGCCCTCGGCTATTCCCTTACCGACATTATGTTCAATGGGCCGGATGCAGAGCTGACTCGCACCTGCAACTGCCAGCCTGCGCTGTATTTGCATGGCCTCGCTCTGTATGAGGTGCTGCGCAGCAAGGTGGATATAGAGCCCGTGGCTGCCGCCGGCCTGAGCTTGGGTGAGTTTACCGCACATGCCGCAGCAGGCACTTTCGCAATGGAAGAAGGTCTCAAGCTGGTGCAGAAGCGCGGTGCCTATATGGAGGAAGCCTGCCAAGCTGCTCCCAGCACCATGGCTGCCATGATTGGCGGTAATGATGAGGCTGTAGAAAAGCTTGCCGCAGAGTGTGATATTGACGTGGCTAACTTCAACTGCCCGGGGCAAACGGTTGTGTCCGGCTCCGTAGAAGGTGTGGACAAAGCCGTGGCCGGTGCCAAAGCCGCCGGTTTCAAACTTGCTAAGAAACTCAACGTGGCCGGTGCCTACCACAGCCGTTTCATGAAGAGCGCACAAGAAAAGTTGCTGCCCGAGCTGGAGTCTGTGCCCATGCAGATGCCTGCATGCCCCGTGTACTGCAACTACCAAGCCCGCCCCATTACAAGCGAGGATGACGTGCGTGCCATGCTTGGTGCGCAGGTGTGCGGCTCCGTTCGCTGGGCTGCCTCTATGCAGGACCTCGTTGCCCAAGGCCACAAGCTCTTTATCGAGATGGGGCCCGGCAAAACCCTCGCCGGTATGATGGCTCGCATCTCCAAAGATGTGACGGTCATTTCCATTGAGGATGTCGCCTCCCTTGATGCCGCCGTAGAAGCTCTCAAGGCTCTCTGATTTTTCAGTTGAATTAAACTCTTTCATCTCAGTGGGTATCCGCCTTTTTATCAGCGGATACCCGCTTTTTTTGTCCTGTCGGAACAAAAGCTCAACTTTTCTTAAATAAATGGGGGAAGAGGTTATCGCAGATACGGGGGTGGCGGCAGGGTAAAACACAAGATATAGGACACAAGATAAAAATGTGATAGAAAATATAGGATTTTTGCATATTTTTACTTGCAAGGCGGGTAAAAAGTCTGTAAAATGATGGCAAACACAAGGAGTCGAACGATGAAGATAGCATTAGCCAAACAAGTATTGCTCGATGGGTTGAACAAGGTGGCGGGCGTGGTATCCACGCGTCCGAGCATGCCCATCCTCTCTAACGTGCTGCTGGAGGCAGCCGAGGGCGAGCTTAAGCTGACCACCACTAACATGGAGCTGACGATTCTGGCCAAAGTGCCCTGCATGGTTGAGACTCCGGGTGCCATCACCCTGCCTGCCAAGAAGCTGCAGAGCATCATCCGCGAGCTGCGCGATGGTGAGGTGAGTGTAGACACCAAGGGTAGCGTGGCTACCATTCGTTGCAACCGCGCCCAATTTAAGCTGAACGGTTTGGCCGCTGAGGAGTTCCCCAGCCTGCCCGTATTCAAAGAGGCCCGCGAGTTCAAGGTGCCGCAGGCCATGCTCAACCGTGGTTTCCGCTATACCGAGTTTGCTATCTCCAATGATAACACGCGTTATCTGCTGAATGGTATTTACACCTGCTTCCAGGATGGTAAGTTGACCCTTGTGGCAACGGACGGTCGCCGCTTGGCTCTGTTTGAGAATGAGCTGGAGTTCCCCGAATCCCAGCAGGTGGCTATCGACATTCCCAGCCGAGCCGTAGCTGAGGTACACCGTTTGCTTGGCGATGCCGGCGATGTCATGGTACGCATCACCAGCAACTTGGCTTCTTTCGACTTCGGTGATACACTTCTCGTTACCAAGCTGATTGACGGTAATTATCCGAACTATCGTCAGGTTATCCCCAGCCGCTACAACGAGCGCATTGTGATGCCGGCTTCTGACCTGAATGAGACGGTGCGCCGCGTGGCTCTGCTCTCTGCTGAGAAGACTAACACCGTTCGTTTCCGCTTTGCCCCGGGTGTGATGGAGGTGCTCTCCAGCGCCGCCAACGTGGGTGAGGCTAATGAAGAAGTACCCATTGATTACGATGGCCGCGAGCTTTCCATCACGTTCAATGCAGACTACATCCTTGCCCCGCTCAAGGCCGTGGGCGATGGTGAGATTGCGTTGGACCTCATTGACTCCTCCAGCCCGGGCGTAATGCGCGTGGCAGACGAGTTCTTGTATGTGCTGATGCCCATGCACCTGAACTGATAGGAGAAACAATTTTCTAACAGGGGTTGGGGGAGAGGATGAACCGCTCAGTTCTCCTCTCCCCCTTATATTTAACAGCGGGTATGAGCACGCAGAAACGAGTCTTGATAGTAGGTGCCGGATTAGCCGGTAGTGTGCTGGCACGCGCGCTGGCCGATGCCGGTGTGCCGAGCTTGGTGATAGACCGCCGCGAGCATGTGGCGGGCATGTGTTATTCTTCTCGTGATGAAGAGACGGGGGTAGAGGTGCACCGTTTCGGCCCTCATACCTTCCACACAAGCAATGAGAGGGTGTGGGAGTTTGTGCAGCGTTTTGATACGTGGTACAGTTGTGTGGCTCGTGCTATGTGTACCAATGCCCGCGGGGTATTCAGCCTGCCTATTAATCTGCACACCATTAACCAGCTGTTCGGTAAGCGTTTTTCGCCTGCCGAGGCCAGAGCTTTTATCGAGACCTTGCAAGATAAAAGCATTACCGCCCCCGCCAATGCAGAGGAGCAATTGCTGCGCTTTGTGGGGCGTGAGATATATGAAACATTCTTCCGTGACTACACCATCAAGCAATGGGGGGTAAGCCCACGGGAACTTGCTGCCGATATTGTGAAGCGCATCCCCGTACGCTTTACTTACGACAACAACTATTTCTTTGATAAATACCAAGGCTACCCCATGCACGGGTATACGGCGTTGGTGCAGTCTATGCTCAATCATCCGTTGATAGAGGTAAAGCTTCATACGGTGTACAGCCGTGATATGAATGCAGAGTTTGAACATGTATTCTACAGTGGCCCCTTGGATGCCTATTTTGACTATGCAGAGGGTGAGTTGGGATATCGTACCGTAGACTTCCGCTATGAGCGTGGCGAGGGCGATTTACAGGGGTGCAGCTGGCTGAATTATACCGACATGAGTGCACCGTTTACCCGTGCGCATGAGCACAAGTATTTTTCCCCGTGGGAGACTCATGACAAGAGCGTGTTGCTGTATGAATACAGCCGCGAGGCCGGTCGTGGTGATGATGCTTTTTATCCTAAGCGTATGCCCACGGATTTGAAGAAGCTGGCCTCGTATTTGCCCATGATGGAGGCAGAGCAGGGGGTGTCATTCATCGGGCGTTTGGGCTGCTACCGCTATTTGGACATGCATGTGGTGGTAGAAGCCTCTCTGCGCTATGCTGATGTGTGGTTGGCACACCGTGCAAATGCCTCGGTAGCATTGCCTAAGTGCGCTACTCCGGCATTGTGAAGTCGAAGTTCTCTTGTTCTTCCACTTTTTTAAGCATCTCGGCACATTCGGTGTGGCCTGAGTGTTCGGCGTAATAAGAAGGAGTACGTCCTTTTTTGTCCAACACGCGCACACGTGCGTTAGCCGCTATCAATTGTTGCAATAGCTCTGTTTGACCATATTTTGCAGCGTGGTGCATAAGGGAAAGTCCTTCATGGTCGGTAACTTCGGCGCTAAGGCCGCTGTTGAGCAAGAGCGATAGCATGGTAGCATTGCCTTGTTGCGCAGCAATGTGTACAGCAGATTCTCCCTGTCGGTTAACTTTCTTGATATCAACCTTATCGCTTTCAAGCATGATTCTGAGAATGTCGAAAGCTGAGGCCCTGATAACATCGAACAGCAGAGGGTCATCAGTACTACCGATATTTGGGTTAGCACCTTTATCAAGCAGAATTTGTACGATTTGGGGAGAATTGCTGCTAACAGCTAATTGAAGCAGGGTTTTCTTTTGTCGATCCTGAGAATCCACACTGGCACCGGCTGCAAGAAGAATTTGCAGACATTCTACACGGTTTTCTTTCACTGCAAGCGTTGTGGCGGTGTCCACATCACTCATCAAATCCAATCTGGCTTCTTTCTCAATTAAAGCGCGTACCGTTGAGCTGCGCTCATGATGCACGGCAATCATGAGGGGACTTATTTTATCTGCATTGAGCACATTCGGATTTGCCCCTGCTTCTAACAGCAATCGTACACTTGTTACAACTCGGTGAGATGCCGCTTTATGCAAGGCCGTGTTACCCTCGGCATCTTTAATATGGACATTTGCGCCTACCTCAATGAGACGCCCCAGCGTTAAGTGGTCACCTTTCGCAGCTGTTTCCAATAGTGCTTTGTTGTAGGTAGCAGGGGTGTATCCTTTCTCTGAGAGATTCTGAGCGGTCTCCAGCAAATGAGCGCATGCGGTGTGGCCGTTGCGGGTGGCTAGCTTTAAAGCCGTTTTCCCCTCTGAATTGCGCAAGTCTATGGGGATATTGCAATTGATTAAAAGTCGCACACACTCCGTGCTGCCTACGCCGGCGGCTGCGTGTAAGGGAGAGCAATCCGCTGTAGCATTTATTCTGCCTTTACGCTGTACCATGCGCGACAGTGCCTCATGGTTTCCACACGCCGCAGCGGCGTAAATGGCATCATCCCCATACCGGCATCCTGCATCCATGAGAAGTTGCTGAATATCGTTTTGTTTGGCTTGAATGGCGGTAATGAGGGCTTGTTCATCAATAATGGTAATGCCCTTGTCTTTCAATAGCTCGGTAGATAGCGTACGGAGGCAGGTTTGGTGCGCTTGTTGGCGGGCTATATCGACGGCTGTGAGTCCGTCACCAGTACAGGCATTCATGTCAGCACCTGCCGCAATGAGCGCTTCAATACTGCTGTTTTTACCGTGATAAGCTGCATGATGCAGCGGAGTAAAACCGTTGGGGAGCTTGAGCTCAATATCGGCACCGGCAGCTTTCAATGCCTCAATGCAGGTGGTAGTGCCGGCTTCTGCCGCCAAGTGCAAAGCGGATGCTTCGTCTGTGTTTTTGCTATCAGCGCTGGCTCCGTGTTGCAATAAAAGTTTTACGATATCAGAGTGGCCCTGTTTGGCCGCATAGTGCAGCGGCGTCTCTCGGCGCGTATCAACAGCATCTGCATTAGCTTTCGCCTGCAACAGTAGTTCGGTACATTCGGCGGAGCCCAAGGCTGCGGCATGGTGCAATGCCGTGCGACTGTGCGCAGGGGTATATGATACATCAGCTCCTCCCTCAATCAGCAATTTTACGCAGTTTTCATGCTGATTTGTAATGGCGGCTATAAGGGCCGTTTTGCCATGCCCTTCATAATTGGCATCGGCTCCGGCTACCTGCAATAATCGGATGGCTTCTTCATTACCGAGCCTCGCTGCGCAAATGAGAGCCGTTTCACCGTTGGCTATGGCCTCATTTACACGTGCCCCGGCTTTCAGAAGCTGCTCTGCAATAGCAGTATTGCCTTGGGTAATGGCCTTGATGAGCGGGGTAATACCGTTGGTAGAGAGATTGACATCTACGTGGTGGGCAAGTAAAATCTCCAAACACGCCTGTTTTTCTTCAGCAATGGCCACATGCAATGCAGTTTCACCGGTGGTGGCGCGGGCGTTTGCATCCGCCCCGGCATCCAACAACATCTTGAGAATGTCGGCGTTGTTTTGTTGAACTGCCAATATGATGAGTGGCAGCTTATCGACATATTTGTGGTCAGGGTTTTGACCCTCGCGCAGGAGCTGCTCAACGGCAGCTGCATCACCACTCAGTATGGCGTGGGCTACCGGTTCACCGGAGTATAAATCAGCTGTCGGCAGATAAACAGCTGTGCTTTTATCGGTTGGTTGCTGTTTTTGTGCCGTCTGTGTTTGCACTGCCTCTTCCAACAGGGTGCGTATTTCGGGGTGCTTTTCAGCTAATTGAAACGCCGTTTGCCCCTTGCCGGTGCGAGAATAGGGGGTAGCACCCGCCTTTATCAGCATCGCCGCACATTCCGTATGCCCCTTTTCCAGCGCATAAAGCAAGGGGGTGTAGCCGTCTACATCCGAGAGGTTGATGTCTGCTTCTCTCTGCAACAAAAGCTCGGCACACGCCGTGTGTCCGTTGGCTGCTGCTAGATGAAGGGGCGTTTGCCCCAGGTCATTGGTGGATAATACGGCTTGGTACGATGATGCCAGCAATGCGCATGCCTGCAACTGCCCCGCCCCGGCACTGAGGTGTAAAGGCGTGTTGCGGTGTTCATCCCGCACCATGCTGCCGGGCTGCGCTGCTATCAACAGCGCCAGTAACTCGGTATCACCGGCGGCAGCGGCTTCCAGTTGCTTGGCCGTAAAATTATCAACGGTAATTCCGCGTGTTTCCAAGTGTATTTTGGCCTGCTCTGCCGTGTAGTGCCCATCCTCCGCTTCCAGAGACATCTCAGCGGTGTACTGCTTCCAACATACTGCGGCGGCTACGCCCAACAGTATGAGAAACAGGACCGTTTTGAGCGGTTTCATGCGGAGGCGGTAATGTGAGTGTTAGGCACCCGTTATGGTTTGGGCAATGCAAAGAGCGGCATCGTGCCGGGCCTGTGCCAGCATGGCTTGTTCCATGGCGGTACGGGCAGCGGGCTGCAAGATGATGTTGTGCACGAAATCGTGTACCACTTCATTGGTTAAATCCGCCTGTTGACACATGGTTGCGGCTCCATGCGTGGTGAACACCTTGGCATTGTGGGTTTGGTGGTCATCCGCAGCAAAGGGGAAGGGCACCAGCAAGCAAGCTTTGCCAATGACGGAAAGCTCGGTAAGAGTAGAGGCTCCTGCGCGGGCAATCACACCATCTGCAGCGGCGTAAGCTGCCGGCATGTCAGAGCAGAACCCGATGACGCTGATATTGGGAGCTCCGGCTGCAAGTGCGTTGACTCGCTCATAGTCCAGCTTACCGGCAATGACGAAATAATGCACATCGGCATCAGCTTTAGCCGCCTCAATCAACAGAGAGTTCAGATTGCGTGCCCCTTGGGAGCCACCGGTTACAAGAATAACGGGCTTATCCTGAGGCAAGCCGAGTCTCTCTCTCGCCTCGGCGCGAGAGGGCAGGTTGCGCAACTCTTCACGCACCGGTGTACCGGTGGTAATGCAGTGGCTACCCGGGAAATAGCGGCCGGCTTCTTCCAGCCCCAGTAACACGGCGGTGCACCAGCGCGCAGTCATGCGGTTAGATTTGCCGGGCATGGCGTTGCTGTCATGCACATAGGTGCGCAAGCCCAGTTTTTTGCCTGCACGCACCGGCGGCATAGACGTAAAGCCTCCCATACCCAATACCACATCTGCCTTCTCCTTACGCAAAATACCTTTGCAGGTTAAGTAGGTACGCAGTAGCTTCCATAAAAAGCCCGGTGTTCGCAAGGAAAGCAACGGCGGCTTGGCAATGGCTTGTACGGTGTGAAATTCCAAATCTCCGTATTTTTTTGATGCCTCGGCATCCACATCTTTACGAGAGATGAGCAGCACGGGGTTATGCCCCATAGCTTTAAGCTGCTGTGCCACGGCAATACCGGGGAAAAGGTGACCACCCGTACCGCCGCAGGCAATGACGATGTTAAGTTGGGTTGACATGTTTATTCTGTTTGTCTTGAAGTCTTCGTAGGGGCATATAACTCTTCCTGATAGTCGGAGTATTGCACTGTATGCTGGTAAGAAGGCCGATGGAAACAATGGTAAAGACCAAATTGGTACCACCATAGCTGATGAAAGGCAGCGGCAAGCCTGTGTTGGGCAAAATGGCTGTTACTACCATCATATTGAGAATGGCCGGCCAAAAGATAGTGCTCACCAACCCCACAGCCAGCAAACGCCCGAAGGTGTCGCGAATTTGCAGAGCTAATACAATGCCCGACATGGTCATCAGAGTAAAGAGGAACAATACCCCGGCTGCGCCGATGAATCCCCACTCCTCACCCAATATCGCATAGATGAAGTCGGTATGCGCAAAGGGCAAACTGCCGTATTTGTATACACTGTTGCCCAAGCCTACGCCCTCGAACCCACCATCCATGATGGCCAGGTGTGCAATCCATTGCTGGCGTCCCGCACCGCGGGCGTGGGCTTCGGTATTGGTCCAAGCATAAATACGCTCCATACGGTTGGCACTGCCGGTAGCTTGGTCATACAAAACAAGTGCACCAATCACCAGAGCCAGCACTAAAACCCACCCACGGGCACCCGCCACGTGCATAACACAGAACCCCGAAACCGCCAAAGCCGCCGCGGTGCCCATGTCTTTTTCTACTAAAATCAACATCAGCGGGATACCGAATAACAGGCCGGGCCATACAAAACCCTGCCAAAATCGCCCGGCTACCTCGCGGTGCGTGGTGTACCAGTGCGCCAGTGTTATCATCAGAATACACTTGGCTATCTCACTGGGCTGAAAGGTGAACACACCCAAATCAAGCCAGCGGTACTCGCCGTTTACCTCTTTGCCAATGGGGGAGAAACAGGCTGCCAGCAGTAGCACACAGGCTATCCACAACCATGGGAAAATCAGGCGGCGCAGGATATGGTAATCAATGGTACTGATAACCACCGCCGCCACCACACCGGCTACGGCAAAAAAGCATTGTCTGGAGAGCGCCGTTGCGGCATCGGCACTGCCGGCAGCCCCTGTGCTGGTGCTGGCAACCATTACAATGCCGACAATCAGCAGCGTAATGAAGCAAATCCAGATACAGATGATACTGAGGCGGCCGGTCATGGCTTATAAGGCGAAACGCTTATTTATTGAGAGCCTTTTTTGCTTTTTCTGTGGCCGGAATCTTAATTTTCTGTCCAACGCGCAGATTGGTGCTGTTGCCCATGTTGTTGAGCTTTTGAATAGCTGCAACACTGGTGCCGAATTTGCGCTGCAATTTGCTGAGGGTATCACCGGATTTGATGGTGTAGTCCAAGCCTTCCTTTTCTACTCGCTCGGCTTCACGGGCGGCAGTCAAGTCACGTGCCTCCTGAGAGTCGGCGGGCAGGGGGATGCGAATCTTGTGCCCCGCTACCAGCATGTTGGGGTTCGTGATTTCCGGGTTAATAGCCAAAATGGCATCCGTTGTCACGTTATTTCTCTCAGCAATTTTGCGCAGGTTATCACCGCTGGTTACTTGTACCAGTTTGTGGGCTACATCCTTGGGGGTAACGGCCTCGGTGGGCGTTACAACGGGTGCTACCTCTGCCGGGGTGGTCGTAATGGTCGGGGTGACGATTTCTACCTCAGTCGGTACGGTTTCGGTGGGGGGAGCTACCGGAGCTTGGGTGATATGCGTGGGGCCAGCGGGGTTAGCCGTGGGGCCGGGCACGGGTTTGGGTGCCTCCACAACGGGTGTGGGCATGGTGATGGCGGGCGGGGCCGTCAGCGCCGTGGTGGTGGGCTGTACGTTATCTACTTTACCGTGCAGAATGATACCCCCGATGATGATAAGGTGAATCAACAACAAGCCCACAATAATGCGAATAATGGTGGTACTGTTGGTGCGGTCCTCTACCAGCCCTACTTCACTGCGCTGCTGCATGAAGATGTTGCTGAACAAAGCAACTACCTTGTTCTTTTTGACTTTGGTACGAGCAAGACCTGATGAACGGTATGTGGATTGAGATCGATTGTGCATGCGTGAATATGAGAAGGTCAGAGATTAAGGGTTTTAAGTACGGCATTGCGGAAACATTGCCCGCGCTGCACGTAGCCGGTGAATTGATCGAAAGACGAGGTGCCGGGTGAGAACAGTACTACATCACCACGCTGCGCTTCTTTGGCAGCAGCGGCTACGGCTTGCTCCACCGTTTCTACTTTGATGGTCTTGCATACCGGGGCAAATGTAGACTCCAGCTGGTCAGCAATCTGCCCGAATACGATACAGCAGCGGGCTTTAATCTCCAGCATGGGGTTAATGGCTGAGTAATCCAGCCCTTTATCTTTACCGCCGGCCAGCAGAACGATGGGGCGGGTTTGCGAGCGCACGGCCGCCTCGGTAGAATGCAGGTTGGTGCTCTTGGAGTCATTGAGCCACAGCACGCCATCCAACTCTGCTACGGTTTCACAACGGTGACCGGGCGGGCAGAACGTGCGTATGCCGTGTTCAATTTGTTCATCTGTCAGGCCCATGGCACGGCAGGCCAATATGGCCGCCATAGAGTTTTCTGCATTGTGGGCTTGCTCCATGGCGGTACCGCGCAGTCCCATGAGGGGGCGGCCTGCCTCCATGATGTAATTTTGCTGATAATACAGGTGCCCGCTGCCTACAACGGCAGAGAACTCCAGTACCGGCGTTTTGAGCTCGGGCAGGTTTTCGCCTACACGCACAATAGCCAGTTGGTCTGCGGTCATGTTCTCAAAGATGCGCAACTTGGCATTGTAGTAATCTTCTACCTTGGTGTAGCGATCCATGTGATCCGGCGCAAAGTTGAGCCAGATGGCTACATCGGGCCGGAAAGCGTGTATCGTCTCCATTTGGAAGGAGGATACTTCCAGCACGGCAATTTCGGGTTGCTCGGCCTGCATGACAACATCACAGAACGGGTAGCCGTAGTTGCCGCATGCCTTGGCGGTTTTGCCGGCTTGCAGCAATATATGCTCCAATAGGGCTGTGGTGGTCGTTTTGCCGTTGGTGCCGGTGATGGCAATGATTTTGCCGTTGAAATAATTGTAGCCCAATTCAATCTCACCGATAATGGGGGCTCCGGCGCAGGTGAAAGCCAATGTCCATGGGATATCGGCCTCAATACCGGGGGAAAGTACCACGAGCTCGGCTGCAAAGTTGCGGGCGTCTTCCTCCGTAGCTCCGGGTACGAACTTCAGCGCGCTGTCTGCACAGCTTGCGTGAGGAGAGGAGTCGAAAATACACACCTCTGAGGCCCCTTTTGCCAGGGCCAAACGTGCGGCGGATACGCCACTGCGGCCGCATCCGAGCACTGCAACTTTTTTACCGTTAAGATTCATGGTTGATTATGAAAAGATTTTTTATATGAGGCTTGCCTGGTCTGCAATGAAGATAGCACAACCGAGCAAAGAAAGCAAGAGCGTGATAAGCCAGAAACGTACACAAACATGTGTTTCGCTCCAGCCCTTTTTCTCAAAGTGGTGGTGAATGGGGGCCATCAGGAAGAATCGGCGCCCCTCACCGTATTTTTTGCGCGTGTACTTGAACCATGCCACCTGAATCATGACAGAGCAGGCCTCGGCCACAAAAACACCGCCGATGATAACCAGCAGGAACGGTGTAGCGCTGCATACGGCTACGGTGCCCAGCAAACCGCCCAAGGCCAATGACCCCGTATCTCCCATGAAAACTCGGGCAGGGTGGCAGTTGAACCACAGGAAGCCGGCGCAGGCAGAGGCCACTCCCAACATCACCGGGGTGAGTACCTGGGGCAGTACGAGCAGGTAAAAGAGCGATACAATAATCATGCATCCACTGGCCAAGCCGTCTAACCCGTCCGTGAGGTTCACCGCATTGGAGGCCCCTATGATAACCAGCAGAGCCAGAGGGATGAAGAATACGCCGATGTTGAGATAGCCGTAGAATGGGATGTAAAGATTCGTAAGGGTTGGTACGGAGATGTAGAGGTACACGGCGCAGCCGGCTGCCGCCAAAAATTGCAGGCCAATTTTGAACCAACCGCTTACGCCGTCCGTGGTCTTTTTGGTGATTTTAGCGTAGTCATCCAAAAATCCCAAAAACGCAGTTACACAAGTAACCAAGAGGATGCAGTGAATGCGCGGGTTTGTCAAATCGGCACACAGCAAAGTGGCCAGCAGAATGAGGCTGATAATCATCATACCACCCATGGTGGGGGTGCCTACTTTGCTGCTGTGCTCGGGGGCAAGTACACCTTTGCTGGCCTCTCGTATAGGCTGCCCTGCTTTCATGGCGCGCAATACGGCAATCAGTCTCGGGCCGATGAACATGGAGAGTACAAACGGCAGCAAGACCGGCAGTATGTAATTGACGGCCACAAGCAAGTGAGCATTATCTATTTCAATGAACTGAAGCATAATTTCGAGTTATGGTTTGAGAGTGGGGAAAAGTTCGTACATGGTGTGCTCCATCCCGGCAGAGCGAGAGCCCTTGAAGAGGATGGCATCTCCCGGTTCCATCATTTGTCGCAGCGCGGCGGCTGCTTCTGCCGGTGTGCATACCAGCAAGGCAGGTATGCGGTCTGCTGCGCCATGGCACAAGGCCAAGGTTTCAGCACATTCTTCGCCCACCACAATAACGGCGGCGTAGTCCAAGCCGGCGGCACACAGGCCGATTTCTTCGTGTGCGGCAATGCCTCCCTCGCCCAGCTCACCCATTTTGCCAAGCACGGCAAAACGGCGCTTGGGGCCACGCAGGGCAGCTACGGTATCAAGTGCGGCTTTCATGCTCTCAGGGTTGGCGTTGTATGTGTCATCCACCACAGTGTAGCCGTCTACTTCTTTGCAAGCCAAGCGGCCCTTGGTGAGAGATGCCATGGAGAGCCCCTCCGCAATCTGCTCAAGCGTGCAACCGAGTTTCCAACCGACAGCGGCAGCCAGCAAGCTGTTGCTGACCATGTGCGTGCCCGGTACCGGCAGTTCAATGCGTATGCAGCCCACCCCGTCGATGCTCAGCTCATAACTGCTGCCGGCGGCTGTAGAGCGCACGTTGAGGGCGCGCACGGCGCTGTCGCTCCCGCCCACGGGTAGGGGGGTAGCCTTGGTAGAGGCTGCAATGGTGGCGGCAAAGTCATCGGCCGCCGGGTATATCATGTAGCCGTCCTCAGGTAATGCGCGAGCCACCGTGCATTTTTCCTCGGCAATGGCTTCTCGGCTGCCCAAGTATTCCATGTGGGCTGAGCCTATGGTGGTGATAATGCCGATATGCGGGCGGGTCATGCGGCACAGCGGAGCAAGCTCGCCTGCGTGGTTCATGCCCATCTCCCAAATGGCGGCTTCGGTGCCTTTTTCGGCAGCCAAAATGCTCAGGGGGGTACCGATGTGGTTATTGAGGTTGCCCTTGGTAGCCAAAGTATTATACTTGCGGGAGAGTACGGCCAAACACATGTCTTTGGTGCTGGTCTTACCACTGGAGCCCGTGAGGCCTACCACATGCAACGGCTCCAGCTCACGGCGCCACCAAGAGGCCAAGCTTTGCAGGGCTTCCAGCGTATCGGCTACCTCTACCACCGTGCAATCGGGGGCGTATTCTCCCACCTTTCGGCTTACCACTACAGCTGCAGCTGTTTGAGATGCTGCGGCAGCGTAGTCATTTCCGTCAAATCGCTCCCCGCAGAGCGCCAGAAAGATGCACCCCGGAGTAACGGCGCGGCTATCCGTGGTCAGGCCGTCCGTAATGGTGCGAGTGCCACGGTTGCTGATGGTGCCTGCCGTGGCGTTGGCGAGTTGTTCTGCGGTGATGCTTTTCATGGTACGCGGAGGGGGGCTGTGCAGAGTGTTACTTCTTGGGCGCAGGCTTGCGAGAGGGAACACTGCGCCCCTCGGGGTTAATCTCTTCGTAGTACTTAGCCACTACAGCAGAGTCGGAGAACGAAATGGTTTCGTTAGCGAAAATCTGGTAGTTTTCGTGCCCCTTGCCGGCAATGAGGATGCAGTCTCCCGGGCGTGCCAGTTGCAGGGCAGCGCGGATTGCCTCGGCGCGGTCGGTGATGCGGTGCTGTTTCTCTTTGGGGATACCGGGCATTATTTCATCGATAATAGTCTCGGGGTCTTCCGTGCGGGGATTATCGCTGGTAACAATGCACACATCACTGTAGCGGGCAGCGGCTTCACCCATAAGGGGGCGTTTGGTGCGGTCGCGGTCGCCACCGCAGCCGAAGATGGTAAACACGCGTCCCTGGCGGCACAGTTGCTTCATGGTGCGGCACACGTTTTCCACGGCATCGGGGGTGTGGGCGTAGTCTACAAAGCATTGCACGTTGTTGACGCTGCTCACCAGTTCCATACGGCCGGGTACCTGCGGTGATTGAGCCAAGCTGCTGATGGCATCGCGGATGTTCACACCGGCGGCTACAGCACCGGCCAAGGCTGCCAAGCTGTTAGAGACGTTGAATTCACCGATGAGAGGGGTGCGCACCAAGTAGCTCTTGTTGTTGTATACCAACTCATACTGACTGCCCTTAAGAGATACGATTTTCGGCTCGGCGCGGAAATCTGCATCTTTTGCCGTACCGAAGGTGCGTACCTTCATGATGGGGCGCAACTCATCGGCCAAGCGGCGGCCGTATTCATCATCAATGTTGATGACAGCGGTACCCTTGGCATCTTTGTTGGCGGCCATGCGGGTGAAGAGCAACTTTTTGGCCTCATAGTATTCCTCCATGGTGCCGTGGTAATCCAAATGGTCTTGGGTAAGATTGGTAAAGATACCCACGCGGAACTCGGTACCGGTGGTACGCTGCTGGTGCAGGGCGTGGGAGGATACCTCCATCGCAACGGCGCGGCAGCCGTTTTTCACCCTATCTGCCAACATGCCTTGCAGCTCGGCACACCCGGGGGTGGTGTTGTGAGACGGTACGCGGCGGGCGCCATCATCATAGAGAATGGTACCGATAAGCCCTGCGCGCTGCCACACATTGCGGAAAATCGCGTTGGCAAGATAGCTGATGGTTGTTTTGCCATTGGTGCCGGTAACACCCAACACAACCAAATCGCGCCCGGGGTGATGATGCCAAGCGCTCATCAGCAGGCCATCTGCCTCATGGGTGTCAGCCACCTGTACCCAGCATACACCTGCTTTTTCTGCCTGCTCAGTGCAGGGCGTTTCGGCTACAATGGCCACGGCACCGGCTTCAATGGCACCGGCAATGGCGGTGTGCCCGTCAAATTGTGTACCCTTTACGGCAATATAGCAGCTGCCGGGTATTACCTTGCGGCTGTCATCAGTCAGCAGTGTCAGCGGCTTCTTCAGTGAACCCGTGACGGTGGCTTCGGGGAGTACGGAAAAAATCTTTTTGCTGGTGTTCATGGTGTATGCGAGTTGAGGGGGTTATGCCTTTTTTTCGGGATTTTCGGCGGCTTCTTTTTTGCGGAGGTAGGCTTCGTAAGCCTCGGGATCTGTAGGTTTGATATTTTCTAATTGAATCATGCGCTCGGCAACGCGCTTGAAAATGGGGGCCGCTGCCGTGCCGCCACCACCGGCTACGCCGTCCACCACGGTGAACACAACGTATACCTTCTTGCGCTGCTCTTTGGGCTTGGCCATTTCGGCTTCCCAGTTGATATTTTCATCCAGCGGGAAAATGCCGGCAAATGAGGCCACGTGGAACTTGCTGATGTATTGACCGTTAACCACTTTTTCTGCCGTGCCGGTTTTGCCGCCTATTTTAAAGCCGGGTATATGGGCCGTGTGGGCTGTGCCGCGCCCCTTTTCACCGCGAGGGTCGGGGTCCGTTACGCTCAGCAAGGCCTTTAATATTTGGCTGCCCGTGCTGCGCTTCATGACACGCTCATTATCACCCGGGCGGGGGGCGCACTCGTCATAAACATCGCCATCAGGCGTTATCATGCGGTCCACCAAGCGGGGTTTGACTCTCACACCGCCGTTGGCAATGGCGGTGTATACCTGCGCCAAGTGCATGGGGGATACGGTGATGGCGTAGCCGTAGGCCATACTGGCCATTTCTCGAGCAGAGCAGGTCTCTCGGTTCTTGTTACGCGCAGAGCCCGGGCTGACGGCGGGCAGGTCTATGCCCAGCTTGTCAAGCAAGCCCAGCTTGTCAAGGTAATGGTTATACTCTTTCCAGCTGCAACGCATCAGTACATTCACCGTAGCCGGGTTGCAAGAGTGTTTGAGCGCGCAGCCCACCGTCATGCCACCGCTGAGTCGGCCACTGCGCTTGCCGTCAGAGATAAGTTTGCCACCCAATGAGAACGGGTTGCTGCTGACATAGCCACCGATGGTGGCTTTACCCTTATCAATGGCGGTCAGTACGGCAACGGGTTTAAAGGTAGAGCCGGGCTCGTAACTGGTTTGGCAGGCGTAGTTACGGTCTCCGTTGTTGGTCTTGCCCTCGCGGTCTATATATTTACCGTATTCGTGGGTGCCGGTGGGGGTGATGACATCGCGTGTATTCAGGTTGAACGCCGGGCGGTTCACCATAGCCAGCACATCACCCGAGACTGCCTCCATCACAATCATGCAGCCTACGGGGCACTTAAGCTCTTGCAGCCCTTTATCAAGCTCTTCTTCACAAATAGCTTGTATGCGCATGTCAACGGTAAGTTGCAGGTTGAGACCGTGCTGGGGCTCTTGGTAGCGGTCGTCCTCATGCGGTATGATTTGACCGCGAACATTTTTGCGGTACTCTCGGCGCCCGGGCGTACCGGCAAGGTGGTCGTTGAAGAATCCCTCTACACCGCCCACGCCGGTGCCATCCTCTTTTCTTACCGTGCCGAGGATGTGGGTGAGCATGTGCGGTACCATATAGTGGCGCTTCATGCCGGTGCGGATGATAACGCCGTGAATGTGCATGGCGTCCAGCATCTCTTGCAGCACCTCGGCGTCCTCCATGCTGAGCTCTTTTATAAGATAGATGAGCTGTGTAATGTCAACCGGGCTCTTCTCTCCTTTTGCCTCTGCCTCTTTCTTGATTTTTACCTTTTCGGTTTGGGCTATTTTATTGACAATTTCTTCTTTGGTCAATGCCTCGCCGTTAGGTGCTTTGGCCGTAAAGCGGGCCAGCAGCTCAGCTACCAATTCATCGTGTGCCGCATAGTATTGTTGGCAGATTTCTTCATCGTACTGCAACAGTAGGTTAGCGGCCGCATCATTGTGCAGACTTTCGCGGTGAATCTTGGCGCGCTCTTCGGCATCGTAGTGAATTTTTGCAGCCTCCAACAGTTTAAGGCGCTTGTCGCGCAGCTTTTTCTCGCGTTCGGCGGGGTCGGTAATCTGTTGCCACTCGGGGGTATGAATCAGCTGATTGTAGGCCAAGCCGTAGGTCACTTGGTCAATCTCACGCATGGCGTGGCGGTTAATTTGCACCTCTGCCACCAATACATTGTTAGTGAGCACCTCGCGGTTGCGGTCCATGATAATGCCGCGCTCGGCAGGCAATATCTCGGTTTCTATATTGTTCTTCTCCGAAACGGTCTCTGCCGGAACCTGGGCCAGCAATTGAAGATTAACGAGCTTATAAGCCACCGTTCCCGAAAAGCACAGCATGATGCAGCTCAGAAAGAGGCTGCGGCCGGCAAATGGTAACTTGGTTCTCATGGTGACTTAATGGAAACGGGATGGGGGCGTAATCAGCGAGATGCAGTGGCTTTCCCGGCGTCGGTATCGCGTAGGGTACGGAGTTCCTCCATTTGGTCGGGGCGAATATCACAGAGCTCGGAGCCGAGGCCGTTGAGTCTGCCAATCATGTTCCAACGGCTGGTGATGGAGTTGATTTTGGCGCGGTGCTCATTGATTTTGAGGTTGCTCTGAGCAATCTCGCGGTTGATTTGGGTGATTTCAGTGCGGATGGCATGCTGCTCATTCTTCAATCCTGCGTATGAAATGCCGCTCAGGGCAACAATGACGGCCAAAGAAATCATCCACAGCAACAGACAAGGGCTGATGCTGTGTGCGAAGCGGTATGAAGTTTCAGATTCGGAGGACATGTGAAATCAGGTTTTAAAGTTTTTCGATAACGCGCAGCTTGGCACTGCGAGAGCGAGGATTGGCTTGCAGCTCCTCAGCAGAGGGGGTGAGCGGTTTGCGATAGACGGCGCGTGCGGCGTAGTCCGGGTTAGGACGCGGGGCCGGCCACTCGGGGCGGTCAATCTCAGGCTTGGTGACTTGCTCAAAGTAGCGCTTGACGGCGCGGTCCTCTAAGCTGTGGAAGGTGATAACGGCGAAACGCCCGCCGCTCTTGAGCAGGCTCAACCCGCTGCGCAGCAGGGCATCTAAGGCGCCCAATTCGTCATTCACGGCTATGCGCAGGGCTTGGAAACTGCGTGTGGCCGGGTGCTGTTTGCCTTTGCGCGGCAGCACGCTGGCAATAATGTCTGCCAGTTGCGTGGTGGTGGTGATGGGGGCCTTGGCGCGTTCTTGCACAATGCGGCGTGCTATGGCACGGCTGGCACGCTCCTCGCCATACTGCCACAGGATATCGGCAATCTCGCTTTCGGCAGCCGTGTTGATGATGTCGGCGGCACTGCGGGGGGCGGCGGGGTTCATGCGCATATCAAGCGGCCCTTCGCTCAGGAATGAGAAACCACGCTCAGCGTTGTCTACTTGTGGCGAAGAGATGCCGATGTCGGCCAACAGCCCATCTACCTGCTCTACGCCCTGTTGGCGCAACAGCTCAACGGCATTGCGGAAGTTGCCGGCTACGATGTGCAGACGGTCGGCAAAGGGGGCCAGTCGGTTTCTGGCGGCGGCACGGGCTGCGGGGTCTTGGTCAATGCCCCATACCTCGGCGCCGGCCATCAGCATGCGCTCCGTGTGGCCACCGCCACCCAGCGTGGCATCTACCAGCACTTTACCCTCGGCCGGTTGCAGGGCTTCTACGGCCTCTGCTGCCAGCACGGTGACGTGGTGGAACGGCTGAGCGGCTGCTGCCTGCTCTGCCTCTTGCTCAGCGGCTTCAGCAGGGTTGCCGATGCTTTGCTGCCACTCGGTGGCCTCTGCGGCAGACATGGCCTGCACGATGGGGGCGTTGCACCACTCCATGCCCTCTGTGGCACTCTGCCAGCGGGCAATCATGGCGTCCACACCCTCTCCGCCGGTCAGCTGTACCAGCACCTCAGCATAGGCGGCACCCAAACGGTAGGCTAAAGCGTTGGCATCCTCACGCAGGCAGGCTACGAGCGCCTCTGCGCGCGCGACGCAAAAGCCCGCGCGAGGCGCGTGCTGAAGCGGTGTTTCGATGAGTTCTGTTGTAAGGGCTTGAAGCTCAGTTGCAAGTTTGCCCAAAATGCCGCGAGAGCCTTTGATGCCGGCATCGCGCATGCGGGCCAGCAAATCCGCGCGATGGCTTGCCCAAGCCTTTATTTGCTCTTCACTCAGGGCACAAGCCTCCCACATAAGCACCCGGTAACAGGTGCCTTCAGGCTGCCGGGCAAATACCCCGCTCTGTGTCGGTTCGGTACTCATGTGAGCATGTGGAAGAGTTTGTCGAGCGCAAGCTTGTTGAGCGCTTCGGGCGTATTGGTGGCCTCGAAGTCTTCGGGGGCCCATATCTCAAAGTGGGCACCACGGCCAACAATCGTGGCGTTTTCTTTTAAACCTATTCTGTCTCGCTGGGCCTTGGGTATCAAGAGTTTTCCCTGCGTGCTTACCTCTGCTTCAAAGCTGCATCCGGTGATTCTGCCGACATAGTTGTCGATATCGCCGGGGGCGGCTCCGTGGGCCTGCGCTTGTTCGCGTATGTGGGTTATTTTCTCCGCAAATGCTTCACGGGTATAGCATTTCATGATGCGGTATTTCTCTTCTACGCAGGCAGCTATCATCACCAATGTTTGCCCTTGGGCTGCACGCCAGCCGGCCGGAATCGCCACACGGCTCTTCGGATCCAGCTTATGCGTCACGTTGCCCGTGAACATCACTGTTGATGCATTGTTCATATTATTGTGTACACTTACCCGTACCCCTAGTACACTCCAATACACCTCAAATGTCAAACCTTTTCTTCTTTTTTTTAGAAAAAAATGCGTCTTATACGCGTTTATACGCCTTAAATCCGGCTTTGCGGATGCGGGGGAATTGTGGTGGGTGTTTGGGTGTACCGAAGTGTATGAGGATTTGAAACGGCGGGGTAGTTGTCTTTATTATATTTCGGTATCAATGTTTTATGGGGTTCCCCTGTAAAGGTGCAGTAAACAGCATGAAGATGAATGCTGCATCATTGAAAGCCTGCGGCTCATCAAGAGCCTACCGTGTTATTGCACGGGGGCGTTGGCAAGGCAAAGGTAAAGCATACCTCCGGCAAGTGTTGTGGCCACCAGCAGAGCCCAGAATGTTACCTTGTCATCGGGGATATGCCAGTAACGGCGCTTGATGATGAGCCCGTTAATGACCTGCCAGATAATCAACAGGCCGAACATGAAGCTGCCCATCACTTCAATACACCCGTTCAGGTAGGCTCCCCATAAGATGAGGGCAATACCTAAGGCCAGCGCAATGCAGGCCTGATTATAGGGAAATTTGCTGTCTTCGGGCGGTCTTTTCATGCGTGGCTGGCCATTAGTGGCGGGAGCGCAATTTGTGCAGGCGCTGCTCCATTTTGGGGCGCAGGTTTTGTTCAATCCAGGCATAGGCTGCCTCCAGCCCGTCCGACTTGAAGATGCGGCCTATCTGAGCTTCTACCCCGGTGGCATTGCCGGTGAGGCGTAAGAAATCATTGCTGGTAAACTCGATGAAAAGTTTGCCGTCAATCTGCCCCCGGAAAGAGAGAATCCACTCGCGTACATACAGGGCAAGTATGGCATCACCCACCCAGGCTTGGGCGCGGGTCTTAGGGTCTAAATCGGGCGGTAACGT
Source organism: Akkermansia sp. (assembly GCA_017549485.1). Classification (GTDB taxonomy): domain Bacteria; phylum Verrucomicrobiota; class Verrucomicrobiia; order Verrucomicrobiales; family Akkermansiaceae; genus Akkermansia. Next base: position 10,249 of record JAFYUT010000030.1, on the reverse strand, counting down.
AGACATGTTTCGGGGCGTGGTTTAAGCGCCGGCCGTTTGCGGAGCCGGTTGAGGTGGGTTCAGTTGTTCCAATCGCAGGCGAATCTCTGCCTCGGCATCGGGATTCCAGTAGCCGGAGTCAAGCTCGATGGCTATACTGCTGTATGGTAACTGTGTGTTGGTTTTAAGGTAAAGAACGCGGTACTTTTGAGACGCGTCTGCCAGTTGCATGGAGATGATACGCTCGTCCAAATGGTAGCAGAATCTGCCCGATAGCAGAGAGTTAACCTCTTGGCGGTATTCTTTGATGCCCGGGGCCAGTTCTTCCGTTACGGCGTCCATCTCATTGCATACCCATATACGGGGGGTGAGAGAGGCTTGCATCTCCAGCAAATCCAACACCTCGCGGAAGGTGTCAGCAGAACCGGAGGGCACGGCCATGGTTAAAACTCCGGCGCCTGCGGGTATGGGATAGGTGGGGTCTGCTATAACAACCCAGTTGCGAGCCCCCAGTTGCTGCAATTGCGGGGCTATGGAGGCGCGTGTCTGGTCTATCAATTCAATGCGGGTCGGGCCGTTGTTTTGTTGGCAAGAGGCCAACAAAGCGGCTGCCGTTACAGCAGCCGCTTTTATTAAGTGCCTGATTGATAAAAAAGACACAGTGTTTTTTTGCAAAGTGAAAGAGGTTAGCGGGAGGCGCGGGGCTCGCGCTCGCCAGAGGTGCCTGTGCCGGGGCGTGTGGTGAACGGCCCGCCGCATGTGGGGGCTTTCTCGGTAAAGGCTACGCCGGGAAGCTCCGTGGGCTTGCCTTCTACCGGGAAATCCTTGCGCAGCGGGTGGTACGGGTAACCGTCCCACATCATGATGCGGCGCAAATCCGGGTGGCCTACAAACTCAATGCCCATCAAGTCGTACTGCTCGCGCTCCAGCCAATCGGCAGAGTTCCATACCGGTACAAGAGACGGTACGGAGCATTCGGATTCGCTGATGGGGCAGCGTACCAGCAGGTTGGCGCCGGTCTCTGCTTGGGTGATGGTGTAGTTCGTCTCAAAACGGGGCTCTTGCCCCAGATTATCAACGGAAGATACGCATACCAACATGTCAAAGCCGCAAGCGTCGCGGGCGTAGGTCATGGCACCGAGCAAGTCTGCCGGGGCAATGGTCAGCGTGATATCGCCGCGAAATTCCTTGCGGCCGATTTGCGGGAAACGCGTGCAGATGCGGTCTGCGGCTTCCTTTTGAAGAGTGGTGAGATCTGCCATGTTACTGTCTCTCGTTCTGATGTTAAAATTGCGCGGCGACTATCAGTCCATGATGGACATCTTAGCGGTGATGGTATCGGCGTTTTGGGCCTCTTTGGGCTCGTGCGTCTTGAAGAAGCCCTTGAGCGGGTGCCCGGTCTCCATAATCTTGTTCTTAAGGGTCATCAAGCCCTGCAACAAGGCCTCGGGGCGGGGAGGACAACCGGAGATGTAGACATCCACGGGCACAATTTTGTCTACACCCTGCAATACGGAGTAGGAGCGGAACATGCCGCCGGAGCAGGCGCAGGCGCCGCAGGCAATGCACCACTTGGGCTCAGGCATCTGGTCCCAAATGCGGCGTACCAGCATTGCCATCTTGTACGTGATGGTACCGCAGATGAACATAAAGTCTGCCTGGTGAGGGGTGTAACGGTTTACTTCTGCACCGAAACGGGAAATATCATAGCGAGAGCAGGCTGCTGCCATGTACTCAATAGCGCAGCATGAGGTGCCCATCGGCATCGGCCACAGGGATGACTGCTGCACCCAGTTAATGGCTGCCTCTGCGGTGGTGTACACGAAACCGCCGTCGGCATCCGGGTCACACATGTAATTCTGCTCGATTTCCTGAAGATTGTCACTTGCCATAACGTACTCAGCAGGGGGTGTAGACAGCCCTGCGGCAATTAGCATACTCTCTTTCTGCGCGAAATCAAGCCAAATTTCTCTATGCTGTGCAAATTAAGCTCAAAAACAGGCTTCTTTTTCTTTTATTTCGTCTTACAAAAAAATAGGCGGGCCGAACAGTTACTATGTGCTTGACATGGTTCGGGCACTTCGGTAAAATCGCCCGCATGGAAACACGCGTACGCTATTGGAAATCCACTCTGTTGGCTATCTCGGCAACAATTTGTTTGCCTTTGCATGCTGAGCAGGAAGCGGAGATAGACCCCTTTATGGAGGCTATGGTTCAGGACCAGAAGAAAGCTGCCCAACAGGCAGCAGCCGAGCAGGTGTTCAAAGGTGCTGAGGCGGTGGATGATACTCAGGCTAAATTGCCTGAAGCATACCTTACCCGCCCCGGGGAGGATGTAGCCGCTGTTACTAATGATGTGATTGACACCCAGCTGCGTGGCAATACCGGCATTTTCTCTGATGAAAGCGTATATGAGGGGCAGCGTGTTGCATCCGTCAGCATTCGTTATATTTCCGGTAAGCGTGTATTGTCCGACAGCCGCTTGTTGGATGTGATTCAGACCCGCTCCGGCAGCAAGTATTCTGCCGATACGGTGAACGATGACCTTGCCCGCTTGATTGAGCGTGGCTTGGTAGATGGCGATGCCCGTGTGGCGGTAGAGCCCGGCAGCAATGGGTTGCGTGTCGTGTTCGAGGTGCGCCCCGCAGGCGTGATGGCCGGCGTGGGCTTTACCGGCAATACCCGTTTTACGGATGACGAAATCCGCGAGGAGCTTATTGACCTCTCCGGTATGACTGAGGGGGCTTTGAATCTGCGCTCCGGTATGGCCTTTAATGACCGCAGTTTGGCCTCTGCCCGTGCCAAGATTATTGAAATTTACAACGAGGCCGGCTACCCGGATGTAACGGTTACTTGGCGCTATGCCGACACCGCCCGTGACGGTTACCGTGATGTGTACTTTGATATTAAAGAGGGCCGCAACGTAACCATGGACCACATCAAGTTCGTGGGTAATAAGAGCTTTGATGATGTGCAGCTGCGCCAAGTCATGAAAACGAAAGAGCGCGGCCTCTTCACCTGGTTCACCAAATCCGGCCGTATTGATCGTGAGTTGGTGCAGGATGACTTGCAAGAGGTTATCCGCCTGTACCGTAACTACGGCTACCTGCGTGCCCAGATTACCAAGGTGGAGTACTTGGACAACGGTAAAAAGACCGGCCCCCAGCGCCTCACCATGCGCGTGCATATCAACGAAGGTCCCCGCTACAAAGTACGCAACGTTTCCTTTAAGGGGATTTCGGTATACACCCCGCAGCAGCTGCACCCCGGTATGAGCATGTTGGATGGCGATATCTACTCCCTGCAGAAAGTCTCCGACGACACGCGCATGATTCGTGACTACTACGGCGCCAAAGGGTATGCCGATGCCGATGTTCGCCCCGATATCAATGAGGTGGGTGTAGACTCCGACGGCGTGCGCATGGTTGATATCTGCTATGAGGTAAATGAGGGTTCACCCTACAAGGTAGGCCGTATCAACGTGGCCGGTAATACCAAGACCAAGCAGCACGTTATCTTGCGTGAGCTTCCTGTCAAGCCCGGTCAGCCCCTCAACTCCGTAGACCTTGAGACGGCTAAGAAGCGTCTCAAAAACTTGGATTACTTTGAAGAGGGTATAGAGGTTTCTCAGGCGGCTTCCGGTACTGCCGGTTATCGAGACATCAATGTCAATGTGCGTGAGAAGGGGACGGGCCAATTCCAAATCGGTGCTGCCTTCACCTCGGTTGAGAGCGTGTTTGCATACGCCTCTGTCACGCAGCGTAACTTTGATATTGCCGGCTTCACCAACGGTACTTTCGTGGGCGGTGGTCAGCGCCTCACTATTTCCGGTAAGGTGGGTACCGATACCCAAAGTGCATCCATCAGCTTCTTGGAGCCGTGGTTCCTGAACCAGAAACTTGCCTTGGGTATCGACCTGTACTTTGCTGATAACCGTTACCTGAGCGATTATTATACGCAGGTGAATTACGGTTTCTCCGTGTTCCTGCGCAAGGCTATTGACGATAAGCACAACATCAAGCTTGCTTATACGCTTGAGCAATACTCTCTGGATGCGGAGGGTAACGCCCCCGCCTTCTTCCGTGCAAACTGCGGTGATTTTACCCGCAGCAACATCCGCTTAGCGTACGAGTATGATACCCGTGATGCGATGATTACACCGCGCAAGGGTGGTCACTTTGAGGCCTACGGCTCATGGTCCGGCCCCGGCAGCACGGTAGAGACGTACACCGTGGGGCTCGGTGGTTCCTACTACTACAACTCCGTGTGGGATTCTATTTGGAGCGTCAATTTCGGTGTAGCTACTGTTGATACCGTGAAGAGCGATGAAGAGGTGCCCCTGTTTGAGAAATGCTTCCTCGGTGGCCCGAACAACCTGCGTGGCTTCCGCTACCACGATGTAGGCCTTGTAGACCCCGCCATTTCCGGTGATGAATCTATGGGTGGTAACACTTCTGCCTATGCTCAGTTTGAGCTCTCCGTGCCCTTGGTTGATTCCCTGCGCTTTGCAACATTCGTGGATGTCGGTTTCGTCAATGGCGATAGCTTCGACTTTGACACCGGCTGTATCTCTGCCGACTACGGTATCGGTCTGCGCCTCAATCTGCCCATGGGCCCCATTGCCGTAGACTACGCTATACCCTTCAAGACGGGCAATGCCGTAGACCGCAGCGGCCAATTCCAGTTCTACGTAGACTACAAGTATTAATCTTGCTCATTGCAGAGCAAAATCAAGAGCCCCGCAGCGGTCATTTCCGTTGCGGGGCTCTTTGTGATATCGGCAAATCTTACTCTCGGGACAATGTGTCCAGCAGCTCCCACATCAGTTCTCGATAAACGGAATGTTTTTTATCGCTGATATTGTGCTTCTCTTGCAGGTCTGCGTTTAAGTCGTAAAGGTGTATCTTTTTGGGAGCTTGGCTATAAGCTTTGTATTGTCCCTTGCGCACGGCTTGGGTGCGGCCGTTGTCGGATTCTATGATATAGGGTGCACCGACTTTATCTTGCCCCAACAAGGCGGGCAGCAGGTTGCGGCTATCGGGCAGGGCGTTTAACGGTATTTCTGCGCCCACCAGCTCGGTAATGGTGCGGGCAAGGTCTACTTGGCTCATCAGAGCAGGGCTCTCTGTGCCCTTGGGGGTATGGCCGGGCCAGCTCACGATGAAGGGTACGCGGGAGCTGCCCTCCATAATACCGTATTTGCCGCCGCTGAGCTTGCCGTCCCTCCATTTGCCGGCGCTCATGGGGCAACGGGGTTGTGCCCTTTGCAGTCGCGTATGGAGCCATCGAAATAGCCATCATTGATGACGGGTCCGTTGTCGCTGGAGAAGATGAAGAGGCAGTCCTCATACCCGTTTTCATTGAGAGCAGCACGCACACGCCCCAAGCAATCATCCATCTGCACGGTGACATCGCCGCGTATGCCCATTTGGCTTTTGCCCTTGAAACGGTAGTGAGGGTCGCGCGGTACATGGATGTCGTTGGTGGCAAAATAGAGGAAAATGGGTTTATCCATCTGTGCGCTTTCGCGTATGAACTTGATGGCTTCCTCCGTAATGCGGTCGGCCATGTCTTGGTCTTTCCACAGGGCTGATTTGCCGCCTCTCATGTAACCGATGCGGGGTATGCCGTCAATAATGGCGCAGTTGTGTTGCGGCCCGTTGCTGCGTGCCCAAGGCTTGAGCAACTGCGGGTGGGTGCTGCCCAGCGGCTCACCGGGGAATGGTTTATCGTAACTCACCTCAATGGGGTCATTGGGGTCAAGGTTAACCACTTTGCCGTTTTCAATGTAGACGCAGGGCACGCGGTCCCCCGTGGCGGCCAGAATGAAAGAATGGTCAAACCCCACCTCATTGGGGCCGGGGGAGATGTGGTTGTTCCAGTCGGTGGGTTGTGTGCCGCGGCCAAGCCCCAAGTGCCACTTGCCGATAACAGCGGTGCGGTAGCCGGCCTGTTGCATCAGCGAGGGGAGTGAGGCTTGCTCCTCCTTGGTGGGTAAAATCATTTTGGCATCCCCCGGCAATATCTGCATGCCCTTTTTGCGCCAAGCGTACTCACCCATCAGCATAGAATAGCGGGATGGGGTACACACGGAGTGGGTACTGTGCGCATCGGTAAATTTAACGCCCTCGGCTGCCAGTTTGTCCAAATTGGGGCAGGGTACCTTATCGCACCCGTAGGTAGAGGTATCATTGTACCCCAAGTCATCCGTATAAAATATAACAACGGCACGCGGTTTCTCCGCCGCCATCAGCGGCAGTGCCATCAATAAAGATGTAAGCAGTTTCCGAAACATAAAGGTAAAATCTTTAAGCATGTTTACGATACCATATTTTGCCGCTTCTTGTCACGCTTTTTGTCGTGTGTGAAATTGCCTGAGCTGCAAAAAAGCCCCATTCTCGGTGAGGAGAATGGGGCGAGGAAAAAAAGAGGATGGCTGTTATCAGCGGAAGTTCAGGCCGCTGACACCCTTGGCCAGAGCATCCAGCACAGTCTTGTGGGCGGCGTCTACCTCAGCAGCGGTGAGGGTCTTCTTGGCGTCGCGGTACAGGAAAGTGTAGGTCATGGCCTTGCGGTCGGCGGCAAGTTTCTCGCCGCTGGGGTCGCAGAACACATCCTTGAGGCGGCAAGATACCAGCAGCTTCTGCTTGGCGGCCTCCACTGCCTTGGTAATGTCGGCATGGCGGGTGGCGGCGGGTACCTCCAGAGACGCATCGCGGGAGGAACCGGGGAACTGGGGCAGGTCTGCCGCCTTAAAGGGTGCCGTGGCTACCTGCTGCAGCTTGCGCAGGTCAAGCTCGGCGTAGTAGGTCTCCATGGGCAGCCCGAGGGCGCGGCACTTGGCCAGAGACAAGCGGGCAAAGAAGCCGCAAGCCTGGTTGTTGATGGCGATATCGGCAGCTACGGCAGCGTTCTCACGCGGTTTCTTGACCGGGGTGAGGGTGATGGTTGCCTTGGGTACCAAAATGTCCAACACGGCGCGGATGTGCTCAAAGCCGGCTGTGGCGGGCTTGGTGTCTGCCCAGCTGGCGGGGCCGAGCTTACCGGCCATGAAGATGCCCAGCACCTCCGTCTCAATATCCTTGCCCTTACCGCCGCCGGTGTTGCGGAACACGCGGCCGCACTCAAAGAAGCGCAGTACCTCTTGCCCTTGGTTGATGTTGCGGGCAGCCACGGAGATAAGCCCCGGGGCGAGGGAGGGACGCAGGGTGGAGTGATCCTCAGAGATGGGGAGGGAGACGCGGATGATGTCGCCGTCCATCAGCGGTTTGATGGGCAGGGCGTTGTTCACATCGGCAATGGTGGGGTCAATGCTCTCTGCGGCGATGAGCTTGAAGGTTTGAGCCTCCCAGAACCCGGCACCGGCAAGCTTGCGGCTCAGGTTCATGCGGTAGTCGCTGGCGCGGTCGTGGGCGCTTTCCTCCACATAAATAGAGGTGTTGGTGGCGGGGATGTTGTCAATGCCGTAGACGCGCACGATTTCCTCCAACAAGTCGCAGCTGCGCTTGAGGTCCAGACGCCAAGGCGGGCAATCCCAAGTGCTGCGGCCGTCTATGTTCTTGAGGCCGAGGTTCTTGAGAATGCGGATAGCCTCTGTGTGGGGGATGGAGCCGTTGGTCATCACGTCCAGCTCTTTCCAGTCGAGCTGCACTTGGTCCAAGGCGTAGTAAATCTTGGCCTCGCTGCCTTGCTCTACCACGGTGGCGTTGGGGGCGTTTTCCTCCGGCACCAGGCAGGGAGCTTGGCCGCCTACCAATACGGGCTCGGCGGTGCCCCCGCAGCACTCCAGAATCAGCTCTGTGGCGCGGGCTGCTGCGCGCAGTACATTCCACGGGGAGGTGCCACGCTCGAAACGGTAGGAGGAGTCGGAGCCCAAGCCGAGACGGCGGCTCGTGAAGCGGATGTTGCTGCGGGCAAACCAGGCGCTCTCCAGCACGATGTCGGTGGTAGCCTCGGTCACGCCGCTGTCAAGCCCACCCATGACGCCACCCAAAGCCAAGGCTGCGCCGGAGGCATCGGAGATGACCACATCATCCGTGTTGAGGGTGTATGTCTCCTCCATGAGGCTTACAAACTGCTCACCCTCGGCAGCACGGCGAATGTTGAGGCCACCCGTCAGCTTGGCGGCATCGAAAGCGTGCAGGGGGTGGCCCAGCTCAAAGAGGCAGTAGTTGGTGATGTCTACCACATTGTTGATGGGGCGCAGGCCGATGGATACCAAGCGGTCTGCCAACCACTGCGGGGAAGGCCCGATTTTTACGCCGCTGATGCGGGTGGCGGTGTAAAGCGGGCAAATCTCCGGGGCGGAGAGGGTGATGTAGTCGCCGGCGGGCTTGGTTTCTACGGCACCCATGGCGGCAGAGGCGGGGTCTGCCTTGAGGGCGCGGCCGGTAATGCCGGCAAGCTCACGGGCCATACCCCAGTGGCTCAGCAAATCCGGGCGGTTCGGGGTAATCTCCAACTCAAAAATGGTGTCGGTCTCAACAAAGTTGCGCACGGGTGTGCCTACCACGTATTCCTGCGGCAGAATCCACAGGCCGTGTTCTTTGTCGGGCAAGCCCAGCTCGGAGCAAGAGCAAAGCATGCCACGGCTTTCAATGCCGCGCAGTTTGCCGTCCTTAATCTCCCAGCCGCCGGGCAATACAGAGCCGGGCAGGGCACAGGGGACTTTATCTCCCACCTTGTAGTTGCTGGCGCCGCAAACAATCTGGCGCAGGGCGCCCTCGCCGGCGTCTACCATGCACACGTTGAGGTGGTCGCTGCCCTCTACGGGTGTTTTCTCCATGACCTGTGCTACAACTACCAAATCCGTGGTTACGCCGCGCTCTTGGATGCCCTCTACCTCAATACCGGCAAAGGTGAGCATGTCGGCCATCTCTTGTGTGCCGAGCCCCTCCAGGTCAATATAGCTTGAAAGCCAATTCAGTGATACGTTCATTTTCTGTGAAAATCTAAGGGTTAATTATTGGAACTGGGCGAGGAAACGCACATCATTCTCGATAAGCAGGCGGATATCGCGGATGCCCCAGCGAATCATGGCCAAGCGCTCCAAACCGATACCGAAGGCAAAGCCCGTGCAACCGCTGTACAGGTTCTTGCCGGTCTCTTTGTCGATGTTCTCAAACACGGCGGGGTTCACCATGCCGCAACCGGCAATCTCAATCCAGCGCGGAGCCTGGCCGGCGGCCTGCAGCAATACGTCAATCTCAAAGCTGGGCTCGGTGAACGGGAAAAAGTGCGGGCGGAAACGCACGGCGGTCTCGCTGCCGAACAGGGCTTTCAGGAAGTACTCCAGCGTGCCTTTCAGGTCGCCTACGCTCACGTTCTTGTCCACATACAGACCCTCAATCTGGTTGAACGCAGAAAGGTGGGTGGCGTCAATCGCATCTCGACGGAAGGCGCTGCCGGGGCAGATGATGCGCACGGGCGGTGCCTGCTTCTCCATGGCGCGGGCCTGCACGGTGCTGGTCTGCGTGCGCAGCAGCTTACCGCTGTCAAAGTAGAAGGTGTCTTTCTCGTTGCGGGCAGGGTGGTCATCCGGCGTGTTCAGGGCATCAAAGCAGTGCCACTCGTCTTCAATCTCCGGGCCATCGGACAGTGTAAAGCCCATGCGGCGCAGAATGCGTACGGCCTCATCACGCACAATGGATATGGGGTGCAAACCTCCGGCAGGCAGGGTGGCACCCGGCATGGTAAAGTCTACCCCGGCTACGGCTGCGGCATCCAGCTCTGCCTGCAGGGCGGCCTTGCGGTCCTCCATGGCGGCAGTGATGATGGCGCGGGCCTCATTGAGCATGGCGCCCACGGCAGGCTTGTCCTCCTTAGGCACATCGCGCATGCCTTGTTGCACCTGTGTCAGGCTTCCCTTCTTGCCTAAGATACCCACGCGGGCATCCTCCAGCCCCTTCATGTCTGCTATTGCAGCAATCTGGGCCAAAGCGGCACTTTGTACACTTGCTATCCGGTCTTTCATAACTGTATGCGGCTCACTATACGCGCATACACGCGAAAGTCAAGCTCAAAGCTTGCCAGTATTCAGGTTGGCGCACAGTTGATGTGAGTCAGTTCGGGCGAGCAATAGCCTATAGCATCTTTGTGCAAGGTAACGCCTTGTGCTTCATTTTCGTAACGCGGCAACTTCACAATGCCGTCACCAAAGCGTCACAATGGCGTCACCAAATGGCGTCACAAATGGCGTCACAAATGGCGTCACAAATGGCGTCACAAATGGCGTCACAAATGGCGTCACAAATGGCGTCACAAATGGCGT
>JAFYUT010000029.1 GCA_017549485.1 Akkermansia sp. | reverse complement strand
GGGCAAAGTCGCCACCCTCTTCCTCAGCCACGGCAATATCACCATTGCGTGTGACACGGAACGGGCTTAAATGCACAATAGGCTCCCCGGGGAACAAGTGGCCTATAAACTCGCTCACCAGCTCCTCCAGCAGCACATAGCCGTCTCTACCCAGTGCGGCAGAGTGTACGCGCCGCGGCAGTACCTCCGGCAGTACCACGGTTACCATGCGCGTGGCCTCACTGTTGGGCTCCCTCAGCTCTACGGCCAAAATAATGTGCAGATTCGGCAGCAGCGGCGGTCTCTCCACCTCCATGGCCAGTGGCGTAAGCAGCGGGGCTATGTTGTTCAGAAAATGCTCCTCCAGCGCTGCATATTGAGTCTCGGTCAGCTCGCTCAAGGGCAGGGGGCTTATCCCCGCCTGTTGCATCAGCGGCATCAGCTCACGCTCCATCAGCATGTATTGGTCGGCCACCATCCCCGAGGCCCGCATGCGTATCAGCTCCAGCTGCTCCGTCGGGGCCGGTCCGCGGCTCTCTGCCGCTTTCTTGCCGCTTTGGCGCAGCAGCATCAAGCCCCCCACGCGTACTTGAAAAAACTCATCCAAGTTGCTGGCACTGATAGATAAAAATTTCACTCTCTCCAAGAGTGGCAGCTCCCGCCGGTATGCTTGGTCCAGCACCCGTTGGTTAAACTCCAGCCACGATATCTCTCGGTTGATGTGCATTGTTTCTCTACCTGCATCATACCAAATCCGCCCCCTCACTTCAAGCCGTATTTTCCCGTACGGAATGTTTTAATTTTGAAATGTTGGATTTAGAATTTTTGATTTTTCTTATACGCGTGGGTACAATGAGAATGTTTAGCCTATTTTGAACGCTGAATCGGGATTTGGCAAGCCGTTGATTTTTCCTTCGGAGCGTGGGACTCAGTCCCACCTCAAATTAACGCCATAGTGGTAAATGGCAGGACTGAAGTCCTGCGCTCCGAAAGGTGTACGCCATCTCCCCCACAAAGGGAATTTTATCTCATTCTTCCCTCGCGGTTTTCTTATGCCGTATACAGGAGGCTCGCCACAGACAACAACAAGCCGCTCCCCCGGTCGTGGGAAAGCGGCTTGCTTTTCAGTAAGTTTTTGCTGTTTCTTACCGTGCTTCGCTTCAGCGGCGGCGACGGCGTGCTGCCAAACCGGCCAAGGCCAACAAGCTCAGCGTTGCGGTAGAGGGCTCGGGGATTACTTTGCCGGATATACGCACCACAGGAGTCCAACCGTCGGTAAAATCCCGAACTCCGCTATCAGAAGCAGAAGTCGTATCTTTTAAAACGGTAAAACCTAACTTGCCACCAGTTGCAGTCATTGCAAGAGTAAGTGTTTCTGTGCCTTTTAATTTGATGCCTTCAGCAAAAGAAAATGTGATTGTACCAATATCACCGCCATTGGTTCCATCAGTTGCAGTAGTATCATATTCAATTACGGCATTGCCGGATACCCCTTTCGAATCATTACCAACTTTTAACGTAAGAGAACTAGATGTCGGTAAATAGGTTGATGCTATAGATGTTGCAGAATCGTAGCGGATGGCGAAAGAAATACAGTCTACCAAATAAAATTCATAATCTGCCAACTTTGTCGTGGTATACAAATTGGACATGGTCACAGTAGCTTGGCAGTTGTTATACCCAAGTCTATCTACAGACATCCCGGTTGCAGTTGCTACCTCTGCTTTAGTGGAACCAATTACACTATCGTATGCAGAGAATACATCTTCCCCCTTGATTATTTTTGAATCAAGAGTGAAACTTTGAGCCATAGCAAAGCTCCCCAGAGCCATGATGGTAACTATTGTCTTTTTCATATTTATATATATCGCGTTTCATTTTATCGGTTAGCACATTTGTAATACTACTGCCCATCTCTTCGCGCGCAGGAGTGCTGAGCGGCTTGTTACAAATCGCTATGCGTAGTCTATCTCATTTTTAATGAGATGTACAGCAGAAAATTTCGTATTTTTTTATTTTTTAATGCGTTTAGCACTTCGGTATTGTTAAAAAATGTTATATTTTTCGGTCTTTATAAAGAAAAAATCATATCTTAGAAAGCGATATTTGCCCATTTCTCATTTTAGGTGCTTCATTATTTCGAATATGATGAGATATTTGTTTTATGGTTGATAACATCAAGCATCAGCATACTTGATGTTATTTTGATATTGATTTTATGGGGGCACCATCAAGCCATTAAATGATTGCTTTATCTATATGTGATTCACAACATCCCTCATTAAAAATGAGATAAACTACGCGTAGCGACTTGTGTCGGGTATCTCAGCATCCCATCGCGCGAAGGAACGAGCACCCCTGAGCAAGTCGCCGTAAGTATAAAAAATCAATCATTTCAAATTATGAAAAAAACAATCATAGCTCTTATGGCATTGGCCGGAATTGCCATGGGGTCAGACTTCACATTCAGCACCACCGGTAACGGTACTGTCGGTAATGGCAACTATTATGGTTGTACATTCGAGCTCAGAGACGCCTTCGTTGCCACAACCCCCACGCTCAGTACAGAACCTACAATTCATGTGCATCTGACACTGGATTCCATCACGTTCTATACCAGAACCTCCGGAACCCAAGAAAGTAAAACCGTTTATTTGGCCCTGTACGAGTATACAACGGACTTTACAACCGGTACGTTTGTTGCTCTTTCTGAAAACAAGGTGACTGCAAATACCACCAATTCTTCATTCACTTTCAATTTTGAAGATGTCATCATCGATACAACAAAACAGTATCAAATGCTGTTTGTCGATTCGAGCTCTACAGCTGAAAATGTAGCCAGTTTCGAGGGCTATAAATCTCATGGTGTTTCTGTTGGTATAAATGTCTTGCTACAGGGTTCGCAGCTCCCCGGTGGTGATGGCACTTATAAGACTAATGGCATCAACAGCTGGGAGGGCAATTATATCCCCAAAGTAACAGTCAAAACATCTAATATCCCCGAGCCTACCACAGCAACACTGAGCCTGTTGGCCTTGGCCGGTTTGGCAGCACGCCGTCGTCGCAAGTAAAAAATCAGGACGTAAAACCTCATTTTCAGCAAAACACGTCTCCTTTCAGCAAGGGGACGTGTTTTTGTTATGGCTGGTTAGTTGGATTTTAGCGTTATATCAACTTACAGGCAAGAATTGGGGCGGGCATATTGGGGTATTGCGGTAGCGCGTATGGTGAGAAATGGTATGAGGATATATGTATAGCGTATTAAAAATGAGATATACTACGCGCAACGGCTTGTATCGGGTATCTCAGCATCCCATCGCGCGAAGGAACGAGCACCCCTGAGCAAGTCGCCCTAAGTATAGAAAATCAATCATTTCAAATTATGAAAAAAACGTTAATTTCGCTTATAGCGTGTGCGGGATTTTCCAGTGCAGCTACACTCAATACTGAGTTGACGCTTACAGAAGCCATCACGGCTCCTGTGACCTTGACCGGAATGAAAAGTTCATCATTCAGTCTGGTTGCCTCGCTCGATGTGGACTTCCTGCAGACATACATGTCCGGCTCGAAAACGATGGAGAATGGTTATGTTATTATGTCTGCAAGTAATGGGTCTCAGACACTGGGCGTAGCTTTCGATACGTTAAGTGATAATAACACATACCTTGGCGCTACTACGCTTACGGCGACTGATAACTATGTGGCAATAGGCAATAACTCAAATTACTGGAAAAGTTATGCTGCAATTACCGGTGTTACTGGTATTGACGCTACCCCTGGATTTACTAACAGTCAAATTAACTGGAGCAAGGTAGAGTATGCGGCGCTGACAATGGTTCATAATAATACGAGCAATACTCAATTTTATCTCTCTGTGAGTTATTTGGACGGTAGCATATATACCTTAGCCGGTACTCAAGGTAATCTTAAGTGGAAGGACGGCATTAGTGCCATAACTTCATTAAGCTTCAATTCTAATGCGGTTACCTCGATTGATGTGTATGATGGTGCATTAGCTGCGTCCGAAGCAGTAAGTAAAACCACAGCACAGCTTCCCGAGCCCACCACGGCAACGCTGAGTCTGTTGGCATTGGCCGGTTTTGCAGCACGCCGTCGTCGCCGCTGAAGCATCTCGGCGCGCTGAGCGTCCTGAAAAAGCTAAAAAAGAGACCGCTTCCCTAGGTGAAGGGAGGCGGTCTTATTGTATGGAAAGGGATTGTTTAAAAGGCCGAGAGGACGTTGCGAATGATTAAGCGCAATACATTGAAATTTCAACATCAAACTTTCAAAATTCAACCTCAATACGGCGTCGGTTTACCGTTGCGTGTTTTTAAGCCTTGGCGTATATTTTCCTGCATGCGTTTGCCCTGTTTGGTCTGTTGGGCAACGATATCGTAACTGGGGATATGGTGGTTCCAGTCATCGTCTGAGCGGACGGTGGCCCAATGTTCAATGGGGTAACTGTGGCCAACGGGGTACACGGCATCGAGCCACTCGGTAGTGTCGGCGCGGTCTTGCCAATCGTCGGTATCAATATCCTCTTGGGCGATGGTGAGGAGGCGGCCACCGAGGCGCCAGGCATCCAGAATAATACCGTTGGGCCAAGTATCATCTGCCGCTTTAAGGTAAACGCAGTTGTGTTCTCTGCCTGTTTTCCTTTTATAGACACAGCAGCCTATGGCAAAGAATTGCAGGTTGAGGCGGCGCAGCTCACGGTACATATCATGTTGGTAGTGCCAGCAGAGACCGCGGTCCAGCGCGGAGTCGCTGAGGCTGTTGACCAGCTTGTTGTTACGCCAAGCGGGCCAACGGCGGGGCTGGTTGATTCTGCCGATGGCCGCCGCTGCGGTGTAGGAGGTATCGGCCAACAACTGCGCCTCTTTGACAGCCTCGGGCAGGGTGCGTTGAACCTCGGGCAAGAGCAAAAGGAGTTCGTCTTTGAGCTTGTGGCGCTCCACGACCACCTCGGGCTGATTTTCGTAGCCGATGGGGGGTGCCGTCTGGCAAGAGGGCAGGGAGAACAAGCTTGTTGCGGCAAGCAGCAGTGCAGGGAAAAGGTGTTTCATGAATATCAGTAATTCGTGGGAGATTCGGGGTGTTCTTGTTGCCCCTGGATGATGTTGCTCATCATATTGCGATATTGTGGAGAGAACCACGCCTCGGGCCACCAGCAATCCACATAAGTGGCAGGCATGCCGAAGAGGGAGAGCTCGTACCACTTGCGTTTATTGCGCACTGTGGCCCAGTGCTCTATGGGGTATTGGTGCCCCTCTGCATATACGGAGGAAAGAAATTGAGTGATGGGGGCGCGGTCTTCCCATTGGTCGGGGTCTAAATCCCAAGCATTGAAGACTTGCAAGCGGCCGTTCCAAGGCCATGCATCTAAGACCCAGGCATGGGGCCACCCCGTGTGTTTGGGGGTAATATACACGCAGTTATGTTCACGGCGTGTGCCGACATCTCGTCCGCAGCAGCCGATATGGAAGTAGGTCAATTTGCGACGGCGCAGCTCGCGGTACATATCATGCTGGTAGTGCCAGCAGAGGCCGCGGTCTTGTATGCGGGCATTGACCAAGTAATTGCCCGCCCAGCCGGGGAAATGGGAGTCATTGATACGCGCAATGCCGGCACCGGCTTTGTAGGCGGTATCAGCTATCCATTGGGCTTCTTGTTTGGCCTCGGGCGTGTTGCGCACCTCTTGCGGCAGCATGAGCAGCAGACTCTCTTGCAGGGTGGCGCGGCGCTCGGTCACCAACGTGGTGGTGGGGTAATCTACCGGTGGCGGGTAGCAGCTGCCTAAGCTCAGGGCTGCTGCCGTGCATACGGCGGCGCGGAGGGAGAGTTTTTTTGCGGTGTGCTTCATGCGGGCCGCATTCTAGCATAAGCTTTTGAGTATGGCAAGAGTATAGCTCCTTGCTGTGTGTCAGTACCCCATCATTGAGCGCCGTAAGGCGCGAAGTTTCATTGACGGCGCAGCCGGAAATTTTACCGAGCGCTAGCGAGATTTCACTGAGTGTAACGAAGTTTCACCCCGGGAGG
>JAFYUT010000028.1 GCA_017549485.1 Akkermansia sp. | reverse complement strand
GTTGCACGTTTTCCGGCATCTTGGGAAGCGGACGCGGATTCTCCTTAAGATAGCGCTTCTCCTCGATTTCGGGGTTAATCGGTTCAACCGTGCGAGAGATGCGCCAAAGGTCATAGCCGTTCAAGCCATTCCAAATTTTGAGGATACCATCACTTACGGGGCTGATGCGCATGGGCTCCATTGCCAGGCCATTGACCACAGGTAACATTATCAAGCCGTTCTTCTGGAGGGTCTGAGAATAGAGGTGAGAACGCCACTCCGGCTTGGCATACAGAGTGACACCGTAGGATCCATCAGTGGGGTCGAGCTCGGACTTGAATTTCGCAAAGTGATTGAGGGTCATTACAGGCCCCTTGGAATATGCGCGACCGTTGAAATAGACAATGTGTTTTGCGCTGGTGAAAGAGGAAACATCTTGGTCGTCATGCCCCTCTTGGGCCAAGAAAAATACCGGGTACGTTTTCTGCTGGCAGCTGCAGAGCAGCCCTGCGATTGCCGCGGCAATAACGGTTGAGGTGCGGATAAACTTCATATCAAATAAAAATGTGGTAATGACTGCAAGATACATTACCACATTTCATGCCCTATGGCGAGCTAAAAACGTATCAGCCTTTCAGAAAACTGCGGCTTTGTATGCAATAATTGAGGCCGCTCCACAGGGTGAGCGCTACACTTGCCCACATGGTAAGTTCTCTCAGCCAGAAGCCTCCCTCGCCGATGGAAAGGGAGTGCAGGGGCTCAGGCAGGTTACCGGCGTAGCTCAAGTGGGTTAAACAAGCAATGCAGTAGGTGAGCTGAACCGCTGTTTTCCATTTGCCGCTGCGGTCTGCTGCCATAACTTTTCCTTGTTCTACGGCAAGCTGGCGCAAACCGGTAACAAGGAACTCACGGAAGACGATGATAATTGTTACCCAGAATGGGCACATGCCCACGTAGCTGAGGTAGACGAATGCCGCACATACCAGAATCTTGTCAGCCAAGGGGTCAATGAGCTTGCCGAAGTTAGTGACTAAGTTGTACTTGCGGGCCAGGTATCCATCCAAAAAGTCACTGATGGCGCCTACCACAAAAGCCCATAATGCAACACAAAGTCCGGCATTCAACGGGACAAACCAACCGCTGAACGGCACGCTGTCCATAGGGGTGGTGTTGTGCACGGGTGAGATACCGTCCACGGTTAAGGCAATCGTGAAGACGATAACGAGAGCGATGCGCGTAAGCGTGATAATGTTAGGCAAATTCAACATGTGCACACACAGTCTACCGCTAAATGACGCTTCTTGCAAGTCTAAATCCCGACTGTAAGCGCAGCAGAACACATTTTCTGACATAATCTGTGCTTGAATGTGCAAAAAAATATGCTATACTGGCTGGCATGAACGGATTCCGTATAGCAATTCTCAGTCTGATGGTGCTGGTGGTGGCACTTTTGTTCTATTTTGTCATTGAGATGCTGCCTAATCAACAGCGAGCCTTTGAGGATTATAACCGTAGCAAAGTAACGCAGAATCTCGGCTCCGCAGAAGATGTTTCTGACGAGCTTGTGACAGATGAGAAAACGGCATCCGAGCTGGATAAGCTGCGCAATGAGTCTCGCGAGGCCGTTGACCGTGTGCATGCCAATGAGGAGCACCGCACCGTTGCTCAGGCTGAGGAAGCCAAGCGCCGCGAGGCTGAGGCTGCCATGGAGGCCGAGCTTGCCCGTGAATCCGCTGAGTCTGAAGCTCTCGGTATGGTAACTGAGGTTGCCCTTGAAGCCGGGTTCTTCTCTTTCAAACCTTTGGGCGAGCAACAAATCTCTGAGGGGCTCGTTGTGGCACTGCGTCGCGGTGATGATGATTACATTATCTGCGAGGCTGTGGTTTCCCGCTATTATGAGGAATCCGGGGAATTCATTGCCGATATCCGCAACGATTCTTTCTTCTCAACGGAAGATGCAGACCGCCCCAAACCTGCTAAGGGCGATTTGGTTATCATTACCCCTTTTGATACTGCTGACCAGCTGCGTCAAAATAGTGCCGTAGAGATGGATATGTCGCTCTGATTGTTGTACCTGCACATGAATACTTCTCGCGCCACCGGTTCTGTGCTGTTTGATCGCACCCCCAGCTTTTCGTTTGAGTTTTTTCCTCCGAAAACGCAAGAGGGTGCGGATGCTTTGCTGGATACGGTGGTGAAATTGCAGGAGTTTCGTCCCAGTTTTGTCAGTGTGACTTATGGTGCCGGCGGTGGGTCTCGTGAGCTGACTCGTTCTGTGGTGCATGATATGGTGGCGCGTGGCATACCGACCGTGCCGCATCTTACATGTGTGGGGCATACCGAGGCCGAGATTGAGCAGATACTTGAGGGCTATACCAATGCCGGTGCTCAAGCTATTCTTGCCTTGCGTGGGGATCCTCCTCGCAACTGTTCTTATGACCCTGCAAAAGATGCTTTTCGGCATGCCGCAGAGTTGGTGAGCTTTATCCGTGCGTGGGAGGAGCGTAATCACCTCCCCAACCGCCTCACCATCGGCGTGGCCGGGTTCTGTGAGGGCCACCCCGATACCCGTAATCGCATCCGTGAGATGGATTACCTCAAGGCGAAGATTGACGAGGGAGCTGACTATATTTGCACGCAACTTTTCTTTGATAATCACGCGTTTTTTGATTACCGTGATCGTTGCCGTTTGGTGGGTATAGATGTGCCGATTATTGCCGGTATCATGCCCATTACCTCCATATCGGGCATGAACCGCATGGCCGAGCTGTCAGCCGGAACCAATTTCCCGGCTCGCTTATTCAAAGCCATGTTACGCGCCGGTGGTGATCGCTCGGCCATAGAACGTATCGGTATCAATTATGCCAGCAATCAATGCTCCGAGCTGCTGGATGCAGATGTGGACGGCATCCATTTCTACACGCTCAATCGCTCTAAAGCTACGTTGGAAATTTACCGCAACCTCGGTATCAATAATTATTTTGACGTAGACCGCATACACATGCTCAGTAACCTTTACAAATCCTCAATCCATGGAAACGAATAACACGAAACAAGCACCTGAAGAAATGCCTCTTTCTCCCGAAGAAATCAAAGCCATCGGTGAGATTGATCTTGGCCCTGCCAAGCATGAAGTATTCCTGAACAAGCACTATAAGAAACTGATATACGGCGGTATTGCTCTGGCCATCATCGGCACTGCTGCTACGGCATGGTATGCCCATGGGGAGCAGAAGAAAGAAGAAGCCGGTGCCCTCATTGTTCAGGCTGTAGGTGCCACGGTGACTGAGACCTCTCTCTCTCCGCAGAATTATGACCCTCAGGCGCTTGATACCGTGATTACGGACTATGTCGGTACTCCGTCTGAAGAGACTGCTCTTCTCGTCAAAGCTTTGCGAGAGATGACCGACCCCGCCCATACGGATTTCTCTGCACTTGTAAATCTTTCTGAGAACGCTGCCAACGAGACGGTTCGTGTGCGTGCTTGTGTGGCATTGGCTGCTCGCTATACCAAAGATGGTGATAAAGAAAAAGCTGCCATGTATTGGAAAAAAGTGATAGAAATGCCGCGCAATGCTTATACGGCCCGTGCATACGTTAACCTTTGTGATATTGCATGGAATGATGGTAATGTAGAGCAGTCTGCAGGTTACTTGCGCCAAGCCCGTGCCGCATGCCCCGACACTACTCTCTTCTCGGAAGGTGCTAACAACGATATTGTTGTGCGTACAGATTTGCTTGAAAGCGGAGTAGACACCCCGGAGATTGTTGCCCCTGCAGAAAAAACGCCCGCAGGTGATATCTTCAATACGCCTGCAACCACAGAGCCGGCAACAGGTACTCCCTCCGTAGATGATATTTTCAAAACGCCTGCTACTACGGAGCCTTCGGCACTGCCTACGCTTTCTGACGATATCTCCACCTTGCCGGCAGGCAACTGATTTGTTTTAACGAACTTTTGCTATGGGGCTTTTTCAGGATAATTTCTCCATGCTTTCTGAGCTGGAGCGTCATGCAGCCATGGTGGTGGACCCCGTCCGTATCCATGAAATCGGTGCCGACCAGTGGCCGCTTGCCATGATTGCCTGCGGGTTAATGACCGGTAACGACCCTGCGCGCTTACAAGACAATATCCATGCTTACGAGATTTTCAGGCAGAAAGTAACGCCCTCTGCTCGTGGCGCAGCCCTTAAGCAGCTTGTTCGTTTCATTACTCAACGCAAAGGTGAGGGCTGGCGTGCCTTTATCCCCTTTGCCATTTGTGAGCCTGAGGCGCTTATCAGCTCTGCTGCCGCCATGCAGTTGGCTACGCTTGCTCAGCCCTCGGCCACGCAGAAGCTTCATGGCGTAGAGTCTCTTGTAGAGATTCTCATGCGCTTACCCCAATGCAATCCTGCGGCTCTCAGCGCCTTGCTTGGTCTCAGTGATATGCGGGCCTTGCCGTTGTTGGAGAAGCTTTGCAATCTGACTGATGAAAGATTGCAACCCTTGCTGGAGTCTATTACCCCCTCGGGCAACCACCTCAGTTACCAGTGGGTATTAGCTGTGCTCTCAGCGCACCCGGCGTTGGCTCCCGCTGTTACGGATTTGCTGGAGCGCATGGCTGCCTCCGCCCCAACCGTGCTGGACCTCGTCCTGCCTATCCCCACGTGGTCTTTTGAGAAGCCCACGCCGCAACCGCTTCACGGTTGGACGCGTCCCGAGTACCTTGCCCGTATGCTGCCCATCCTTAAACAGCACCTTACTGAGTCACAATTGGCTCGCCTTTCTGCAGCTTTTGCTGTATAATCATTCACGCCTCACGGCCCCGTAGTTCAATGGATAGAACGGCCCTCTCCTAAAGGGCAGATGTGGGTTCGATTCCCGCCGGGGCTGTTTTCTTATTATGCGCTGTTTAGCGCAGTTGTTGATTTTGCTTGCTTTATGAAGTTGTATATTGCTAAATAAGCGCATCTCGCTGAGCGAAAATGAGCGAAAAAATCTTATTTAGCAATTTATGAGTCAGATTCATGTTACAAGTGTTGGGCTGAGCCAAGAGGGTAAGTCTCCTTATTGGGTTGCTCAGTGGTCTTTTGCTGATGGTAAGCGTGTGAAGAAGTCTACCAAGGTGCCGGTGGCAGGTGGGATGTTCCGGGGCGAGAAGCTTACTCGGGTGCAGGCTAAGAATAGGGCGCTGATGGTGGCGCGGGAGTTGGATAATGCTGCTGCGGTGGAGGCTGAGCGTGTGATGCGCCAGCCGATGTTGGATGGGTTTTACCAGTGGGCGCGTGAGCGTTTTGAGGCGGGGCTGGCTGCCAGTGGGGATGCTGCGGTGTATGTGCTGCCGCGTTTGCGGGTGCATAGTAATCCTAGCCAGGAGTTTACTCAGCTGGTGCGTTTGCATGGGATTGGGTTGCAGAATGGTGGTGGGGCCGGTAGGCGCCGTACTTGGCATAGTAAGACGTTTCATTGTTTGCGGGCGTCTGTGGCTACGATGTTGCAGGCTGCGGGGGGTGAGTCAGGGGCTTGCGATGGAACTTGTGGGCCATGATAGCGCTGAGGTGCATGCGGTCTATATTCGCCCGAATGTGGAGCAGTTGCGACATGCTGTTGCTGCCTTGCCGGAGGTGTGAGTGGCGGCGCAAAAAAAAGGCCCCCTCAACGGAGGGGGCTTATTTGTTTGTATTCAGAACCTCTTTCAGAAGGTTCATAAGTTCATTGTTATCGTTATTATCGTGAGCCTCTGTAATTTTCTTCAGTAATCCGATAGCTGTTAGTACCTGATTGGCGTTGTTTACTGCTTTTTTACCTCGGCTACGCAACTTAAAATATTGTACTGCCAGAGGCCAAAATAAGACCAGAGAAAAAGGCCCCAAGGCTTTGTCCCAGCCAAAAGTCATAAAGACGATAGCGACGAGGGCTCCGAATAAACATATGCCATAACATGAACGAACAATCTGCTGGGATTCGTTGTTTAAATCCTCCCATATGTTACTGATGTTTTCTTTATTGGCTGTATATATTTCTCTCTGATTTTCTGCGAAGCTGGCTATTTCCGATTCAAACTTAGTCTGAATTTCTTCTATTTCTCTTTGTTTGGGGGCAATTAATAGCGTACGCACTTTTTCTAAGGCCGGCGAAAAGAGCAGAAGGCCTAGGCATGTACGTGCAAGGAACTGCCCTGTTTCTGTCCAACAGCATTGCATATGGGTACTGTTTGCCCAAGATGAATAAAGTTCAGAAAACCAGACACACATGCTTATTACTTACTTTTTTTCCACAGATGTTGATGCACTTTATCCATGGCTGTCGCTGTAGGAAGAGCTTCAGGGTTGTTTTCTGCATAGGCACAAACTAGTGCTGATTTTCTACCTTCATCAACTTCCAGACGATACATTTGACCATCTGCCAGTACAAAATGAGGAATTTCCCCTTTTCTGAAGTGGCGTATGCTTTTTATGGTATCAAGCCATTTTGCTAAGATGGGAGATTCTATATCGTCGCTGGAGGCTTCCGTGATTACCTTGATGTTTACTCCACGACTGTGTGCCATCACGAAATTTGCAAGCAGGGGTTCATATACAAGCTGATTCAGCTTGCCACAAAAGACGTAAAATGTCTTTTGTGCCGCATTGAGAAATTCCTGGACGATAACTTTTGTGTATCTTACGTCCTTGTTGCGGAAAAATTCTCCATTTTTGAGGCGAATCCGAGCGCGTACAGAATCGGCGTACTCTTCCAATTCTGCAGTGGAAATATTTGCTTGTTCTGAGCTGCTGTGGGGACAGCAGTCTTCATGATTGGCTTTGTTACTGCTGTTATTGGCTGTCATAGTAAAGAGGAATGTGGTTCATGGTGAACTGCCCCTTGTCAGTTCAGGAACAAATTTACCAATTTTGGCGGGGTTGTCAAGTAAAATCTCACTTGGACGCTAACGGTGACGCTAACGGGACAGGCTTGGAAGTAAAGCTGTTGAATCGCTGTGGATGTGCTTTTCCTACAAGTTGTTGTCCGACTTGTGCTGACTTGTGCTGACTTGTGCTGACTTGTGCCGGAGTTGTCGGAGTGGGCTTTTGAGTAGCTTTTGAGTTCTTTGAGGATTAATTTTTTCGTTTTTGCTGTAACATGAGAGGGGTAGTTCTAGCAAGAGGATTAAGCTTCATGAAAAAAATGCTCTAAAATATCTTTTATTTTGTTTTTTGCTGTTGATGTAAAACCCGAAATCTTTTTTACGGTATTATTATCAATAACGAAACACTTATAGCTTGTTTTGTTATCAGAGCTTTTGCATTCTGCCGCTATGAAAAACATTTGGTAGGTACTATATTGCGTAAATTGAGTTATGCTTGTATATGCCAACTTGTTTTTTGATAAGCAGAAACCTGACAACGACTCCATTTCTGAGATGTGACGAAGTATCGAATCCGATCCTGTTGCAGGCTTGTCTACCTGTACAGGGTGCCATTCTTTTAATTCTCTGTTAATTATATATGAATAATTGCCTGATACAAGGTGTTTGCCAAGCGTATATGAAGTGTCTGGGATTAAATAAGAAAATTGCTGAGGCGAGAAAGCTGCTCTTGTTACGTTCACTTCTTTTATTTCAAGATTCTGTAGAGCTGCTTTTATATCGGCACATTCATGCTGAGAATGAACGCCTAGAATTACATGAGACAGATGAGTAAATAAGTCGTCATCATAATAACAGATTTTCGCGTAGTCTTCGATGGATTCGTTTTTTGCCTGTTCTAACGGTATTGCTATGCGGTATTCTTCTTCATGAGACCATTCCAACGCTTTTCGGTGCAGTAAGGTTAATGGGTTGTTTTCTCTTACTCGGTTTTCCTTATATTCAACTGCACGAATGCGTTTGCTATCACTTTGTACTGTATAGTTTTTATCGAGTAGTATATACTGACCCTGTTTGCTTTTTTCAACAGGGATATCAAAGGCCAGGCATGCACCGCGACTGCTATCTGCGTAATACCCCCACATTGCGGCACTATTGCATCTGCATGAGAGGCATATGTAGCCGTATTCCTTTATTTGTTCGCTTTGTTTTTCTTTGTTTTGCAGAACACATTCCGTTACGTCGTTAGTATTCCACGGTTTAGAAAGGTGGATTCTTTTTGAAGATAAAAGAGGAATCAAGGCTTCCGGTTTTACATACAGATACAATCTGATGAACAGTATCTCGCATAATTCATTTTTGTCTTTGACTAATCCTGTGATAGGCTCTGCAAAGGTGTTACCATGCGGGTGTGTCCCTTTATTTTTCATGGTTTACTGTTTTTTCAGTTGAGCGAGGATGGCTTCGAGGCCGGCGGTAGCGATGGCGAGTTTTTCGGTGAGTCTGGCTTCGCGCGCAGTTGGGGAGTGAGGGGAAGTTGCTGAATCGGCCGGAGAATTGATGCCGAGAAGCCAGTCGATGGAGACGCCGAGGGCAACGGCGATTCGATAGAGTTCGTAGGTGTCGGGGATTCTCTCGCCTGTTTTATATCTGGAAAGTGTTTGTTCTCTTATGTTTGTGTGTTCTGCTAGGTCTTTTTGACGCAGGCCTGATGAAGCGAGCGCTTCAGTGAAGCGTGTAGAAAATTGCTCGCAAAGTGCATTTTTTTCTTGCATTGTAATGAAACGTGTGGTTAAATAAAGTCGTAACCGCAAGACTGGTGACACGGAAAAGCGGTTGCGGCAAGGTGAATGTTAACAAAAATGAATCGGAAAGACAATAATAATGTTACGGTGACGGCTCGCTATTTGGCGGGCAAGGGGTATACCTTGACGCGGGCTGCGCTGAATGTGGGGGTGAGCCCGTCTCACCTGACGCTGGTGTTACGCGGTGAGCGCAAGCCGAGTGATGCGCTTCTGGAGAGGCTGCGTGCGCTGCCGAGGCTTAAGCCGGTGTGCTGCCGGGTGGAGTATTGAGGCGGATTGAAGTCCGCCGCTACGAAGAAAAGGGGAGCAGAAGTGATGGATATAGGGTTACTTACTACTTGTGCTGTTGGGGGCGTTGCTTGGGGTGCCGGTTTTGCGGCGGGTTTTAAGGCTGCGGGCAAGAAAGAGCATGAGGCGGATGTGTTTGCTGCGCCGTTTGGGGAGGTGTTGCCAGTATGTTTCCATGTATTGCCGGGCGTAGCGGGTGAGTTGGTAGGGGCAGGTGTAGATGCCTGTGGTGGGGTTGGCGTTCATGTAGCAGGCTGTGGGGCTGATGACTGCTGTGGAGGTGAGGAGGATGGTGAGTGGTGCGCGGGGGTTAAGCATGGTGTCGGGCTCGTGGTAGAGGCGGGTGAGGAGTGCGTGGCCTTGGCTGCCCGGTGTTTGGAGGATGCGTTTTATTTCTTTCTTTGCCAAGTGGCGAAGCCAGGTGCAGCGCAGGGTTTGTTTTATGAATGTGTAAAGGGGTGTTATGAGGTGCACAAGGAGGCTTGCGGTGGCGAGGATGCCGATGGCGTCCACCCAGTGCATGTGTTTGTGGCAGTATGCCCGAAGTTGGATGAATTGCGCCGGAAAGCAGGCCGTGAGGTGAAGGAGTGCCCAGGCTATGCAGATGGTGGCTGCGAGTTGTTTGTTGGTAAGGATTTCTTTAAATTTTTTGAAGACTGTGGTGAGCCATGTGGTTTCCATGCAGGGAGTGTAACATGCTGATGGTGAATTTTCAAGTAGTAGTTAAGGAGATAAGTTTAAGTTCTCTCTATGAGCGGGCGCGATATGCTGTACCCGGATAAGCTTGGCAATGTGAGGGGGGGGAGGAGAAGATGCAACGGCTGATGAATTATGCACGCAAGGAGGCTGCGCGGTGGGCGCGGACGTTTGGCAAGGATAGGCCGAATGCGCGTGCTGCGGAGGCTATGGGTACGGTGAGCAGGATTTGGCCAGTATACACAAGGAGTTGCCGCCGAAGTTTAGGGCACATGCGGTATGTAGAGGTGTATGCCCGATTGCTGGAGAGCGGCAAGGTACGCACGTATGGCAAGCTGAATAAGGCAGAGAGAGCTGCCGTGGATGCTGAGCTGATGGAGGCTTTGCGCGAGGAGCAGCAGCGTGCTGAGGCTGCGTATGAGTTGAATGCGAGAAACTTTGTCCTTGGTACTTTGTACCTAGTACTTGCTTCATCCCTTTCCTCTGTCCTCGGGGAAATTACGGTAGCCGATAGGGAGGGGGGCGTGGCGGTTGAGCATATCGCGGTCGTAGCGACGTGTAGGGGGCGCCATGTTGCCCAGAGTGGTGCCGGCGTTGAAGAAGTATTGCAGATAGTAGGTGCCGGTGTAGCCTAAGGCGTTGGCTTCTCGAATCATGCGGATGATGTCCGATTCTTCCAGCAAACCGGGGTGTACGGTGGTGCGCACCTCGAAGGGGAGCCCACTTTCTTTGAGAATGGAAAGACTTTCTGCAAAACGCTCAAAGAGCGGGGCTCCTCCGGGGAGTCTCCACGTGCGGTCTGAGGGCATTTTGTTGTCCATGGCCACGTAGTCGATAAGCTTGTTTTCAACAAGCTCACGGACGATGTGAGGATTAGAGCCGTTTGTATCAATTTTGATGAGGTAGCCCAGGGCTTTGATATCCTCACAAATCTCTTTGAGTTTGGGGGTGAGTGTAATTTCACCACCGGAGAGCACAACGGCATCCAAGAAACCGCTGCGCTCTTTCAAGAATGCCAATTCGTCAACCTGAGATTTGGTGCGCCCTAAAACAAGTTCCGGGTTATAGCAATAGGGGCAGCGTAGGTTACAACCGGTATACCAAAAAATGCAGGCTGCCTTTTTGGGATAATCCAAAAAGGTGAGCGGGGTAATGTCTACAGGGTGGCGTCTCATGGAAAAATGGCGATATAAAAATCCCGCAACGGTTCAGAATGTGTATGGATTAACTGTTTTCTGCACCGTTGCGGGTGATTTTGAGGTTGTTACAACCTCTGCGCGAGGGGGCGCGAATTACTTGAGGATAGCATCGCAGCCGCAACCGCAGCCGGGTTCGTCGAAGTGAGCGCGCTCCTCGAACTCGCCTTGCTTACCGGCGTTGAAGGTTTCCACCGGGCGGTGGTAGCCCATAACGCGGGTGTAGACGGTGCACTTGGTGCGCTCAGACTCGTGCTCGGCAAGGATTTGCTCGTCGGTCTTGACTACGGGTTTGATTTCGGTGTCGCTCATAGTATTTGGTTCGGAGGTTTGGTGTTCTAGTCGTTCAATCAGAACAGAGGAAGCTCGGGTTGTTCTTCTGCGCGAGCTTTGGCAATGAGTTCTTCATCGCAAAGCGGGCAGTAGTCATGACGGCCTTTGAGGTAGCCGTGCTTGTCACACACAGAGAAGAGCGGGGTGACGGTGATGTAAGGCATCTTGAAGTTGGTAAGCACCTTGCGTACGATGTCGCGACATGCCTCGGGGGAGGAGATAGCCTCGTTCATGTACATGTGGAATACTGTACCACCTGTGTAGCAGCACTGCAGTTTGTCCTGCATCTTGAGAGCCTTGAAGAGGTCGTGCGTGTACGATGCCGGCAGCTGAGAGCTGTTGGTGTAGTAGCGGTGACCGGGGGTACCGGACTGAATGATGTCCGGGTAGCGCTTGAGGTCTTCGCGGGCAAAGCGGTGCGTGGTACCTTCTGCCGGGGTAGCCTCAAGGTTGTAGAGGTTGCCGGTTTCTTCCTGATAACCACGGATGCGCTCGCGCATGTAGTGCAGCACTTCCTCAGCAAAGGCAATACCCTCGGGGGTGGCCGTGTTCATGGTATCGCCGGAGAAGTTACGCAGCATTTCGTTGATACCATTGAGACCGATGGTAGAGAAGTGGTTGCGCAGGTGCGGCAGGTAGCGCTTGGTGTAGGGGTACAGCCCGCGCTGGTAAAGCTGGTTGATGAATACGCGCTTCTTTTCAAGCGTATCTTTGGCAAGGTCCATCAGCTCGCCGAGCTTGGTGTACATGAGATTCTTGTTACCCTTGTACAGGTAGCCGAGACGAGCCATGTTGATGGTTACCACACCGATGGAACCGGTCATTTCAGCAGAGCCGAAGAGACCACCGCCACGCTTGAGGAGCTCGCGCAGGTCAAGCTGCAAGCGGCAGCACATGGAGCGAACGGCGTCCGGCTTGTAGGCTTCCTCGTCAATGACGCGGTTGCCGTTTTCATCAAACTTGTACTGAGAACCAATGAAGTTTTGGAAGTAAGAGGAGCCGATTTTTGCGGCGTTCTCAAAGAGCAGGGGTACGTTTTCGCCATCCCAGTCGAAGTCCTCGGTAATGTTTACGGTGGGGATGGGGAAGGTGAACGGCTGGCCGGTGCTGTCGCCCTCGGTAAGCACCTCGTAGAAAGCGCGCTGAATGATGGTCATTTCAGGCTGGAAGTGCTTGTACGTAAGCGAGGTGAGAGAGTCTACGCCACGTTCTTTTGCGATGGCAAGAAGCTTTTCGTCCTGTACGTTCTCAAAGATGTGGGCACCGCCGGAGAAGGGGGGCTGCTCACGAAGGTCACGCGGAACAGTCCAGTCGATGGTGACGTTGGTGAAGGGGCTTTGACCCCAGCGAGACGGCACGTTCAGGTTGTATACGAAGTTGCGCAGAGCCTTTTTGACGGCTGCGTAGGGCAACTGGTCGCGGAACAGGTAGGGAGACAGGTATGTATCGAAAGAGCTGAATGCCTGAGCACCGGCCCACTCGCTCTGCAAAATGCCGAGGAAGTTAGCCATCTGCCCGAGAGCCTCGCGGAAGTGGCGGGGCGGGCGACTGTTTACACGGCTGCGTACGCCGTTGAAGCCCTCATTGAGCAGGTTGCGGAGGCTCCAGCCTGCGCAGTAACCGGTGAGGCAGTCAAGGTCGTGAATGTGGTAGTCGCCGTTGCGGTGGGCTGCACCTTCCTCAGGGGTATATACCTGATCCAGCCAGTAGTTTGCAATCACCTTACCTGCGGTGTTGTTCACCAAGCCGGCATTGGAATAGGTGGTGTTGGAGTTAGCCTTAATACGCCAGTCTGTATTGCCGATGTACTCTTCAATGGTCTGCTTACAATCTACCCAAGTGTTGCCTTGGTACACACCGGCAATCTGTTCGCGCTGCAACTTGTGCAGGAAACGGTACTTAATGAAGTTGCGGGCGGTTTCAAAAGCGCCGGCTTTCATCAACTCGCGCTCAATCAGGTCTTGCACCTTTTCTACAGGAAGGTACTCTTCTTTCTTGAGGGCATCCAATACGTTGGCATAAACCAGCGGATTGTATTCTTCCTGTGAGGCATGGTAGGCCTTTTCGATGGCCTGCTGTACTTTGTAGGCCTCGAAACGTTCGCGTTTTCCGTTGCGCTTGATGATTTGTGGCATGGCTGGAGAGCTTGTGTTGTGTAAGATGATGCTGAACCCCCTAGTGAGGTAATCCGAGGGATTCCTCCTCATGAGTTTCTATGTGTATTGAGCCGCGTAGTGCTTATTGCCGGCTAACATCGGAACTTTAGCATTTTTTGCATGCCAAGGCAAGCAGAAATTGTGCACTAACAGGCACTTTTCATAAAAAACTTTTTATAATTAATTTTCCAGATATTGGATAAAATGCAAGCTTGTGCCACTATATATTGTGTATATGTGCTAATTGTTATATAGGACCTCAAATTGTGAATATGTCATGAAAGAGCTTGATGGCTCTAGGGATGGGATGTGAATAAGGCCTTATCGGGGAGGGCGGAATAGTTCAGTAAAAAAAGATGGTCTTATCACAAGATATAGCGTGCGTAAAACGCTCTCTAAAAAAATGACCACGTTTTATTGTGGTGCATAGGTGAGGTGGGTTATTTCTGTACCCAAATGGTTTTGAGGTATTGCTCGCCGTCAAAATCAAAGGTCATGGGTGAGGTGGTGAGCTGCGTATCGGGCGCACCGGAGGCTACAAGTTTACGGAAATCGGCGGTGGAAACTTTGCGGCAATTAGTGGTGCAGAGAATCCAGCCGCGGGGAGCAAGGCATGCCATGGCTTTGGCCACCAGTTTGCCGTAATCCTTCTCTACTCGCCAGATTTTTCCCTTTTCATCGCGGGAGAACGTGGGGGGATCCAAGATAATGGCATCGAAGGTGCGCCCTTGGCGTGCGAATCGATCGAGCCAGTGCAGGGTGTCGCCTTTACAAAAGAAATGTTCGCTCGGGTCGATGCCGTTGAGCTCCATATTTTCTTTACACCATGTGAGGCAGGGCTGCGCCAAGTCCAGCGTGGTGGTGGTTGCCCCGGCAAGGGCCGCACATACTGAGAACGCCCCGGTGTAAGAAAAGGTGTTGAGTACTCTCATACCTTTATGGCAGAGTCGACGTACTTTGGCACGATTGTCTCGTTGGTCTAAAAAGATACCTTGTGAGTAGCCTGCCGCCATATCCATGATATAGCGTACACCGTTTTCTTTTATCTCAAAGCGTAAAGGTGCTTGTGGTCCACAGAGGTGCACGGGGGCTTCTTTGATATCGTTATCCAAGCGCTTGAGGTAAACCGGACGCTCCGTTTGTTGTAACAACTCTTTAAGCCCGCGCGGCAAGCTTGTGTTACGGAGCGATACCAAGAGCCTGTCCGCCAGTGCGTCGATAAAGATATCCGGCCACGGGGAACCGTCTGCCACACGATAAGCATCGGTGTGCGCGGGCAGTCGGGACTCGCGGTCGGTAATTTTATCTTGCAGCAGGTTCATGTTAAAAAGACTCAGGCGTTGGCTGCGGCTGCCTTCTGGATGGTGGCTGCCATGGTAGAGAGCGCATTGGCGCGTGTAGAGGCCAAATGCTCCTTGAGTCCGCATTCATCCAAACGATGCAGGTCAGCAGACTGAATTTCAGCCGGGGTAAGGCCGGAGAGCAATCGAATGAAGAGGGCGATAAGTCCTTTAGTGATGAGGGAGTCGCTATCTGCCATGATGAGCATTTTGCCCTCTTGGATTTCGGTGCCTACCCACACTCGGCTTTGGCAGCCTTTGATAAGGTTGGCATTTTTGCGGTATTTGTCCGGCAGAGCGGGCAGTTTGCGACCCAGAGAGATGATGAATTCGTATTTCTCTGTCCAATCTTCAAAGACGGACATATCATCCAACAAAGCCTCGATGCGTTCTTCGTAGCTCATGAAAAAAGTATCAGCGGGAGGTTGCTAAAGTATAAAGCACGGCTTTTTGTGCGTGCAGGCGGTTCTCTGCCTCGGTAAAGATGACGGGGGCATGAGCCTCAATGCAAGCATCCTTCCTGCTCCTGTCGCCGGGTTTCTGC
>JAFYUT010000027.1 GCA_017549485.1 Akkermansia sp. | reverse complement strand
TTCGTTGCGGTTATTGATAGCCTCGATAGATTGTTCGTTGTAGACATCCTGGCCGGGCTGGCTGGTGAAGAGTGCGGCGATTTCCGGCTGCTGCAGGGCTGCGGCTACAACCTGTTGGGCTTTGCTTTCCGGCTTCTTGAGCCAGGCGGGCAGGGGGGCCTGAAGCCATGAAATCTGCTCGAAGCAAGCGTGCACGCATGTGCCGAAGCTGGCCCCGTCGGAATTGCCGCCGGGCCTGGAGTTATGCGTTTTTTGGGACTCCGCGTCATTGGCGAGGGAGGAGGGGGAGATTCTGGTTCTTTCTTTTTGCATGCTTCCCAAGGGCTCCGTCTCCAGACGTGCCTGTGGGGGAGTGGCTTTTGCTGTTTTTTGTTGAAACCAGTCTGAGTAGCCGAATTCCGCCGGGAAATCAGGGGTTGCCTCTATACCATTTTGAGCCAGTGCGGCCTGAATCCAATCTGATTCATTGGCCGTCTTCTCTTTTTCATTTTCCGGCAGCAGCAGATAGTTTGCATAGCGGGCACGGGTGAGCGCTACGTACATCAGGTTGTAGCTGTCATCGCGGCGGGCGCGTTTCCATTGCTGTTCACAATCCACCAGTTCAGGCCAGAGTTGCCGCTCTTCTGTTGTGCCTGGGTGTACCAATATCCCCTCCTGTGCGGCGGAAATGAAATAGGGAATCCCCTCTGCGCGTGGCTGGTCTACGGCTTTGGTGCCTAAGAACGGCAAAATCACGGCATCGAATTCTGCACCTTTACTCTTGTGCATGGTCATGACCTGCACATATTGGGCAGAGCCGTTTTCTTTGCGACAGCATGTGCGCATGTGAAGTATCCATTCATCCAGAGAACCTCCGGTGGCATCGAAATGAACCGCTTCTTCCAACCACTCAAGAACCATGCGTTGGGGGCAATGCTCGGGCAGATACGCTGCCAATTGCTGAATAACATAGGCGTAACCGCGTTCATTGAGCAGGTGTCGCCAGGCATCCCATGCTGCGCCGGGGGAATGATTGAGCCCATCTTGTTCCGCAATGTGCATGAGGGCGCGAAGCGGAGAAACTCTCAGTACATTGTATCGGTATTGGTCTGCCGGTTCTCTCATCCACATGAAGAATGAAAGCAGCAATTCTCCCAGCGGAGATGCCTCTGTCAGCGGGGAGTCCTCCACCAATTGAACGGGAATCTCCGGTTTATATCGGCGCAGCCAAGCCACAATTTCTCTGGCCGGGTCACCCTTTCGCACTAAAATGGCTATACTGATGCCGTTTTTGAGTTTTCGCGGCCCGTTTTCGGTAGGTTCTGTAAGTTCTTCCAAGATATCGCCGATGGCCCAACACGTTTCTTGCAGCGTTTGCTCCGTGTTGCTCTTGGGTAATACCTTGACTCTTACATAGCCTTTTTTGTTACTGTTGGCTTGATGGGCGCGGTGTTGAGAAAATTCCGTATCAACTTCATCCAAAGATTCAAACACCATGTTGGTGAAGTCCATGATTTCCGGGACGGAGCGTCGGCTTTCCACCAGTGTGGAATTAGTGAGTGCCTGCTTTTGCCAGTCGTAACCGTCTGCGCTGGGCTTGTCTCCGCGCAGTTGTTCAAATAGCTCTGATGAGGCGCCGCGAAAACTGTAGATGCTTTGCTTTTTGTCACCTACGACAAAAAGGGATTTGTTGGGGTATTGCGCATTTTCTTTCAGCAGATTGCTGAGAATTTCCCACTGTACGGGGTCGGTGTCTTGAAACTCATCCAGCATCCAGTGATCCAATTTCGTGGTAAGCGTAAGAGCCATACCTGACTCTTCCCCTGCCGTGTGTGTGCCCAAAAGCCGGCGGGCGCCTTGCTTGATGTCGTCGAACGTGCAGAGCCCCTCGCTCAGAATGCTGTTTCTGTATGCCGTATAGTATTGCTGCAACAGCTCTTGCATGGCTACAGAACGTTCTTGTACCGTTCTCAGGAAAAGGCGTTTGCATTTTTGTTGCAAATCGCAGATGAGATGTCGCAGCTGAGTGTCTGTTTTTGCTTCGTTGCCGGGGGCGAGATACTCCGGCTCAGCGTTCAACCAAGCACAGAATGAGTCTGATAATTTGGTGCCTTTTCTGATTTTATCAGCAATGGAGGGGAGGGAACGCTTGACAAAGTTGCGTTTTTTCTTCCAGCTGATAGTGCCTACATAGTCATCGATTTGTTGTTGATAGGCAACAATGTCTGCATCCGATACCAGCTCGGCATCCGCGCAGTCGGGCAGGTTGAATGCGCCTGCGTTCCCCCAAGGTTCTTTGTGTGGGAATTCCTTGTAGAGATTGAGGTACATATTGACGTTTTTTTCCAGAAGCTCCAGCAATGAACCGCCTTTGTCTTCTGCTATACTAGTCAGCAGCGTAATGAGGGCAGACTCATGGTGCGTGGATTTTTCACTTTCTGCCAACATGGCCAGCAAGGCGGTGCGGGTAGCGCGTTGCTGCTGCAAGGCATTCATGGGGGTAACACTGCTTAGCCCGGCCCGATGCATATCTGCCGAGACAACTCGGTTAAAGAAACTGTCAAGCGTAGAAAGTTGCAAGTCTGAGGACTTGCTCAACACTCCCATTAACAGTTCTGCAAAAAAGGCAGTTGTTAATTGAGGCAACGTGGGTTCTGATGCTACCGGGGTAATGTGCTCCGGATAACACTTTTGTTCTACGGCTCGTTTCAGCATCGGGATAGCTGCCGGATAAAGTGCTACAGGATTAGAGGATGGTGTGAGCGAGAAATCGGGGTTTATGTGTAACCCCGTCCATGTTTCCCAAACTCGGGCGGCCATGCCATTGCGTTCGGGAATCTCAAAGTCAGCCTTACCCAAGGCTCCATCAGAAAGAGCTTGGAAAATTCGGTTGCGGAACTCGCCTGCGGCTTTTTTAGTAAAGGTAAGCGCAATCATTTTTTCCGGGCGCGCGCCTAAGGCTAACAGTGCCACGAATCGTGAGGTCAGCTGGTAGGTTTTACCGGTACCGGCAGAAGCGGCAATGAGGTTGCCGGTGATGTTTTGGGAGGATGCGGCCATGAGTGTATACTTCTGTAGGTATCAGTTGTCTGAAATGGGGAAATTCAACGGAGGCAGACTGCACATAACGCGTGGGTCCGGGTCTTTGTAGATACTTAAGGCCCCGAAATTGTCATAGGGCAGAGCACGCCCCAAGGATTCAGCCGAATATAAGCAGCGCCCGCTCCTCATGAGGTTTGCTGCCATTTGTACACATTGCATGGCTTGACAATGCAGTTCTTCCGTCATGGGGGATTTGGGTTCGGGGCCACACATGGGGGTGTAAGAGACAATACCCGGTGTGGTTCTCGGTAAATTGTAGAATGCGGTTTCGGGAATCTCCGATAAGTGATGCGTTGAGCGCAGTGCTTCTGCATAAAGGGGCAGCTGTACACTGCTCCAACGGTAGATGTTTTCTTTGCTGTCGGTCAGTGCGAATTCTTCCGGCATAAAGGCTTGGTAGAGTGCGGTTGCTGTTTCCGGCAGTTTCTCCCAATGTGTTTTGCGAGGGTCGGAAGCGTTGCTTTTGTAGTCGATAACACGCATTTTGCCGGTAGTTCTGTGGCGGTCCACTCTGTCCACTCTCATGTCAAAGAGCAGCGGGGCAGAGTCATTGCCGGAGGGCATGCTGAAGACTAATTGTTCTTCCATCATGATGACCTCCCACCCTTGCAGCAAATCGTTGGCATGCCATTTTGCAAATTCTCGGGTTGTTTTGCACAGGTTGCGTTGCAAAATACGGATGGGGATGGGCAGGGGACTGCTTTCGTCTCCGTATTGTTCAGCAACTCGGGCCAAAGTGCATTCCTCTGCATAGCGAGAAATCTCGTCGGTCAGGGTATTGGCATCAGACTCAGCAGGTGCACTTGCGTAGCGTGTGGTGATATCTTGCAGAATGGCGTGCAGAAGCGTGCCGTATTCTGCAAAATCCGGTTCCGATTTATCCTCTTGCAGGGCATCTCCGGGGGCAACGCCCAGTAGTTTGTTGAGCCAGAAACGCAAGGGACAACTCAGGAAGCTCTTGATGGCTGAGGGCGAGAATGTACGATGCGTATCAGCATAGGGATTATTGATGCCCGGTGCAATGAGCCCGATATCTTCAAAGGCATCTGTTTCTCGGGGATTGGGCGGTGGTGTTAAGAACGGCAATAAATCGTAAGCCTGATTTTGGGGAACTCCCTGTGGGTCTGAGAAAAGCCAATGAACACGCTCTGCCGTTTCTGCCGCATCATGGCAACGCAGGAGGAGTGAAGAGGGGGCAATGGGGGTGCCATCGGTCGTGCAGGCTGATAAAACAAAGTGAATGGCACCGGCCGGGCGACTATGTAACAATGCGGTGAGCAGGAAACTGTCGCGAGCGCATCGCGTTGTGTCGTTAGTCATGCTCAAGAACGTGCGGTAGGCGTTCGGCAAATAAGCATCTGCCGGCATTCTCTCCGGGACATGTCCATCATGCATGCCGGCGATGATGATTTTTGGCTCGCACGTGTAACACAACTCTCGCCATCCTTTTAAATTGATGGATTTGTTTCTTTCCCCTGCGCCTTCCAGCACGCCGCCGGCTTGTTTATCCAGCATGTGAGTCATCAGCATTAAGGCCGCTTGGGGCGGACAATTGATTAATCGGTTTGCGACGAGGGCAGCCGTATCTCTCATGAGGTCAGTCAATACTCGGGCCGCCCGTTTCATTTCCGGTGAGCTCAGGTAGCGTGTCAGTCCGGCTGCCAATTCTCGTAAGCGCAGTGGCAATGTCTCTGTGCTTGTGCAGTCTTCAATCAGTTGAGCTATGGTCTCGGTGTAGCGTATATACTCATGAATCCTGCGTATTTTATATTCGTTGGGCTCATTTTGGGTTGCCTCCTCTTGAAGGGAGCGCTGCATGATGTGTTGCAGATGCCGTATGCTGCCGGGTAAGTATTGATTGCACAGTTCTGTGAGGTAGCGATTAAAGGATGCCGGAACGCGTACCTCTGAGAAACAACATTGAAGCGTACGGTTGCGCAATAAAGTCAGAAAATCTTCCATGCCGCTGCGCTCCGTCTGCTCTTCATTGAGCAGGATGGCACAGGCATTTTTGAGTTGGCGGGGAAGTTGGCCTGCCTCGGTTGCCAGCAGAGAGCGCCCTTCCGGCAGGTTGATTTGCCAGTCCGGTCTGAAGGCCGATACCAGCATGGGGGAAAGGCTATCATCGCATGATGCTAAGATGAGTTCATTGGCGTGGTGCCCCCCGGCTAATTCGCGAACTTTTTGCCCGAACTCCTGCACACTGCCGGTGGGGTGTATCACATCCTCCGCACGGAGGCATTGCCCGGGGCCCATCGGCGGGATTTCAATGGCGCATTCACTCCATCCTTGGTGAGCAAAAGAGCCGCTCTCAATGACCGGAATCGGTTGACCGAATGCATCAAAACGGCCTGCTTCTGAGGGAGGGGCATTGACCCATATTTCTACCTGAGCCGCACCGCGTTCTGTTAAGCGTTGCAGGTAGAGCCTGTTGAGCGGGGATAATTCCGGAACGAATGCCAGTATAATAAGCCCCCTCGGGCCGGGGGTATGCAGCTCTTGTGCGCGGCATAGTTCCATTGGGCGTTTGTTCCACAGTTTCAGCTGTTCATCTACTTCACTAAACGCGGTGCGCAGGGCTTCCCAGCGCTCTTTTTCGTAGCGAATGGTATTTTCCCACTGTGTTTCGGGTTCCCGTAAAAAATCTCGTACAAATTGCTGAGCTGTGTCTTCTTGCCAGTCCGGGGCGCGACCCTCTTGTTCCAGTTGCTTGCGAACGCGTTGCATTTGGGTGGCTATCTCTAACAGCCATGGGAGCGGTTTATCTGCCATGGCTCGGCTTAATACGTGCAGCCAAGCAGCCAGCGTTTCTTGCTCGGTGGCAACATTTTCAGCGTTGCAGGGAATGAGTTGCCCAGCCAAGGTGATTTTCGGCATGAGAATGGGCTTGCCTGCGCGTTCTGCCATGTACTCGCGCAGTCTGCGTCCGCTTTCTGCGGTCGGCACAACTACGGTTGCACGGCGAAACGCACTCGGGTAAGTGGCATTCAGCTCTTCCAGCTTGCGGGCAAGCAGCTCCGGTGCCGGTTTGTCCCAGCCGAGAAAGTGTCTTAATTCGGGCATGTTCATGTATGTTGCTACTCTACCATAATACTGCGCCTCTGGCAAGATTTCAGAAAAAGAAATAGCCCGTAATGTCATAGAGTATGGGGTGATGCCGCCGGGCTAATTAAAGAAAAACACCCTGCAAGCGAGAGGCTTGCAGGGGAGGCTGGCTTGATGCCGGTGTTTACATGGCTGAGATAGGGAAAGCATAGTTCCCTTTGCCCAGCCCCAGCATTTCTCTGGCTGTGCAGAGGACGATTCCGGGTTGCATGATGGCTGTCCCGGTGGGGATTCTGTTTACGGCTTTGAGGTCTGCTAAGGAGGGGTTGCTATTGCGCTTTACCTCCATGGGGTATAATTTGCCCTCGTGTTCCAGCAAGAAATCTACTTCTGAGCCGTTACTGTCGCGGTAATAGCAAAGGCGAGAGCGCATCCCCCTGTTGCCTAAGGCTCTGTATAGTTGGCCGAATACCCAAGTCTCGAGGATGGCTCCGCTCATAGCGCCGCTTTGAAGGGTGGCGGGTGTTGGCCAGTTGCATAACCATGCGCAAAGTCCGGTGTCCATAAAGTACAGCTTGGGTGTTTTGCTGAGCCGTTTGATGGTGTTGGTGTGGTATGGTTGTAACAGGCTGATGATGCCGCTGGTTTCCAGTATGGATATCCAGTTCTTTGCGGTTTTAGGTGATATACCGGCATCTTGTGCTATATCGGCATATACCAGTTGTTGTCCGGTTCTTGCCGCTGCAGACTGCATGAGTGTGAGAAACGCATTTTTATCCCCCACCTGAGTAAGCGCCTGAACGTCTCGCTCCAAATAGGTTTGGAGGTAGGCGTCGAAGTAGTGGTTGATATTGCGGTTGAGGTTGCGGTGTAAGGCGGGATACCCGCCTCTCCATATACGGGTGTAAAGTTCACTGATATCGCATGAACACCGGGCCGGGGCCTTCTCTCTCAGTTGTTCGAGGGAGGGAAAGAAATCCGGGGCTGTTGAATCTCTCTCCGCTTCTCTCTGAGAGAGGGTATTGAGCTCTACGATGCCGACTCTCCCCGCTAAGCTTTCACTGGCCCCTTTCATCATATGGAATCGCT
Organism: Akkermansia sp.; assembly: GCA_017549485.1. Classification (GTDB taxonomy): domain Bacteria; phylum Verrucomicrobiota; class Verrucomicrobiia; order Verrucomicrobiales; family Akkermansiaceae; genus Akkermansia. The sequence continues at coordinate 101,568 of JAFYUT010000027.1, read as the reverse complement.
GAGACCCCGTAAGCCAATACATGCCGGGGGTGTCTGCTTCATCTACTTTCAGCTTGATTGCCCGCAACAAATCCGGAGCATACTGTACCTCGTCTATACAGAGAGGGGCGCCCATTTCTTCCATTTGTCAGGTGTTGTCAAGGATAAATTATGCAAAACGGGAATTCGATTCCCGTTTTACATAGAAAATATAATAAAAGAACAAAAAAATCATGCAAAACGGGAATCTAATTCCCGTTTTGCATAAAATGAACTTTCAGGAATACTTCAGTTCGCTGAAGAAGCATTTTCCTCCTGATGAACAAGGTAGTAGAAATATGATAACATGAGCGATGGTTGATAATCAAGGGGCAAACGGCTTTAGCAGTTGCATAGTAACACGGTAATGTGCTTCTTGTTGAGTTGCTGTTATTTAAACATAACCTATATGAAAAAACACCCTGCAAGCGGGAGGCTTGCAGGGTGTGAAAGTGTTTTGCCGTACGACCTATCAGGCGCGGGTGTGGAAGGTACGGGAGATTACCTCGCGCTGCTGCTCGGGCGTGAGCTTGATGAAGTTCACGGCGTAGCCGGATACGCGGATGGTAAGCTGCGGGTACTTCTCGGGGTGAACCATGGCATCCTCCAGCGTCTCGCGCTCCAGCACGTTGACGTTGATGTGGTGGCCGGTGGCGGCAAAGTAGGCATCCAACAGGGAGGCCAGCTTGACGCGGCGCTCGTCCTCGTCCTTACCCAGTGCGCCGGGCACGATGGAGAAGGTGTAGGAGATGCCGTCCAGAGAGTCATCGTAGGACAACTTAGCCACAGAGAGCATGGAAGCCACAGCACCGTTCTTGTCGCGGCCGTGCATGGGGTTGGCACCCGGTGCGAAAGGCTCACCGGCGCGGCGGCCATCGGGGGTGTTACCGGTCTTCTTGCCGTATACCACGTTAGAGGTAATGGTGAGCACAGACTGCGTGGGCAGGGAGTCGCGGTAGGTGTGCAGCTTGCGAATCTTGTTCATGAAGTTGCTCACGAGGTCGCAAGCAATTTCGTCCACACGGGGATCATTGTTGCCGTAGCAGGGGAACTCACCCTCCGTCTCAAAGTCAACGATGAGGCCCTCCTCGTTGCGGATAGCCTTAACCTTGGCATACTTGATGGCGGACAGGGAGTCTGCCGCAACGGACAGACCGGCGATACCGCAGGCCATGGTGCGCAGAATCTCGGGGTCGTGCAGAGCCATCTCGATGCGCTCGTAGCTGTACTTGTCGTGCATGTAGTGAATGACGTTGAGGGCATCCACGTAGGTCTTGGCAAGCCAATCCTGCATGTTGTCGAACAGCTCCATGACCTTGTCGTACTCCAAGTACTCACCCTCGTAGCGCGGGGCGGGGGGCGTTACCTGTTTGCCCTTCACTTCGTCCATACCACCGTTAAGGGCATAGAGCAGGGCCTTGGCAAGGTTGGCGCGGGCGCCGAAGAACTGCATCTGCTTACCGATACGCATGGCGGATACGCAGCAGGCAATGCCGTAGTCATCACCCCAGTGCGGGCGCATCAGGTCGTCGTTCTCGTACTGTACGGAAGAGGTCTCGATGGAAACCTTGGCGCAGAACTTCTTGAAGCCCTCCGGCAGAGAGGTGCTCCACAGCACGGTCAGGTTCGGCTCGGGAGCCGGCCCCAGATTGTACAGGGTCTGCAGTACGCGGAAAGAGCTGCGGGTAACGAGCGTGCGGCCGTCCTCGCCCATACCACCGATGGATTCAGTTACCCAAGTGGGGTCGCCGGAGAACAGGTTGTTGTACTCGGGGGTACGGATGAAGCGTACCATGCGCAGCTTCATCACGAAGTGGTCCATAATCTCTTGGATCTCGGCCTCGGTGATGGTGCCGGCGGCAAGGTCGCGCTCAAAGTAGATGTCGAAGAAGGTGCTGGTGCGGCCAAGGGACATGGCGGCGCCGTTCTGCTCCTTAACAGCGGCAAGGTAGCCCAGGTAGGTCCACTGCACAGCCTCACGAGAGTTGGCGGCGGGGCGGGTGAGGTCGCAACCGTAGGTCTTGCCCATCTCGGCAAGCTCAGCCAAGGCGCGAATCTGTTCGTTCATTTCCTCGCGCAGGCGGATGACGTCATCAGTCAGCACAAGGTTTTCACGGGCGATAAGGTCCTTGCGGCGCTCGGCGATGAGGCGGTCTGTACCGTACAGAGCCACACGGCGGTAGTCACCTATGATACGGCCACGGCCATAAGCATCGGGCAAACCGGTAACGATACCGGCGGAGCGTGCTGCACGGATACCGGTGGTGTAGGCATCAAACACACCCTCGTTGTGGGTCTTACGGGTGGTCTTGAACATATCGAGCGTCTTCTCGCTCATCTTGTAGCCGTAGCTTTCCAATGCCTGCTGAGCCATACGCAAACCGCCGAAGGGCATGAGGGCGCGCTTCAGCGGAGCATCTGTCTGCAAACCTACGATGGTTTCAAGGTCTTTGTCGATATAGCCTGCGGCATGAGATACGATGGAGGATACTACCTCTTCATCGGCGTCGAGCACGCCACCGGCGTCAATTTCCTGCTTCATGAGCAGCTTCACCTTGTCCCACAGGGCGTTTGTGCGCTCTGTAGCACCGGCGAGGAAACTCTCGTCACCCTCATAGGGCTTGTAGTTCTGTTGGATGAAATCGCGTACGTTGATGGACTCGGTCCACACGCCGCCCTTAAATCCCTGCCACTCTGCGTGTTGGCAGGCTGCTTGACATGTAGTATCGCTCATATAAATTATCGTGTTACAGGGTTTTGAACCGACTGGTGCCGATTCTCCTGATGGGCCTGCGCGACATGCCTCCGTATAGCACCGTGACAGGCTATCTCTTGCCTATGACAATACCCCATTTCGCTACTTCTGTCAAGTCGGAACTAACGAAATAAAAGGAAAATTTGAATAATTCTAATCTAGCTTGGAAAATTTCACTCCTCCGGGGTGAGGTCCAAGTGAGAAACGGCCGTTTTGGGCTTTACGGCCAAATCAAGGGCGGCGTTGGAGACAGCCTCGGAGTTTTCGTCAAATCGGTATGCGTAGCAGTCGGGGCAGGTGTCTGCCGTTTTGTCCACAATGGCACCGCACACCATGCAAAGCTTGTAAGAGGTGGGGTCATTGGCTATGGTGGTGGCCATTTCTTTGTGGTCGTGCTTCATGTCAGAGAGTATAGCGCGTTTGGGGTGGCTTATGCAAGGCGCGGGCGAGTCATAAGTTTGGGTGTTGCTTGCGCCATTTCCACGGGGCTTGGGGAGAAGCTTGAGCCCAAATCCCTATTTTGGCTGCCTTAGCCGTTTTGTCGGCAGCTTTCAAGGCTGCATCATCAGGGGCGTGCAGGGAGGAGTACCATGAGAGCCCGCATTTTATCATCTCGGCATTGATATAGATATCTCCGGCGTGTACGGCGGCGTAGCAACGGTGAGAGTCGGTATTATTCACGACAATGCGAAGTTCTTTGTTGAGGATAAGCTCAGTCAGTTTTTCTTTAGCTGCTTGGCAAGTGGCGGGGTCTTGTTCTTGTTCGGGGGCATCGGTGCCGTTGAGGTAGATGTGCAGAGCCTTGCCGTCTGCTGTAGTCAAGGTGAACTCCTCACCGTCTTTTACTTTGGTGCAGGTGCCGGTAAAGCTGCCCTCTTGCGCCACGGCAGGTGTGGGCTCGTCTTGTTTGTCGGCCTTATCGGTTTTGTGGTCGCGGCGCCAGTCTTTCGGGTTGATGGGGGCGTCATCTTTCCAAAGTCCTTTTTTATCTTTGCGAGCTTTGGCTTGAGCTTTTTTCAAGTCTTTGGCATCTTGGGCATAGAGCTCGTAATGCCAAGCGAGACCGGCTTTTACCATTTCAAGGTTGACATAGGTTTTGCCCACATAAACTTTACCCACCTGACGGCCGTAAGAGTCTGTGTCTTGCACCTCTACACGCACCTCTTTGTTGCGAATGAGTTTGATGAGTTTTTCGCGAGCCTGTTTGGCGTAGTCTTGCCCTTTTTCGGGAGCATCAATGCCATAGAGCCTCACCTCAGTTTCCTCTGTTTCTCCGCTTTTGACAGCTTTGAATGAATCGCCGTCGAATACGTGTTTGCATTTTGCGGTAAATGTCTCAGCATCGGCGGTATGGAGGCCGAATAAGGCAAAAATCAGGGTGAGGAATCGTTTCATGGTATTGCTGCTGTTATTTTATCTTTGGTATGGGGAAAAGTCAATTGTTTTTTGCCGAGCAAAATTGTGGCATTATTTATTATAGGCTTGAGTGCGGTGAAAAAGTGCTGTATAATCTCGTCACGCGTATGATAGGAAACACGCTACAGTTAGGTCTGGCGGGGCTCGGAACCGTGGGTTCAGGGGTGTATGAAACCCTGTGCCGTAATTATAAATTGCTTGAAGCTCGTGCGCAGATTCCCTTTGCTGTCAAGAAAATAGCGGTGGGAAACCTGGCCCGTAAACGAGACATTGAGGTAGACCCCGCCTTACTGACCGATGATTGGCGAGAGTTAGTGGAGGACCCCGAAATTGATATCATTATTGAGCTTATCGGCGGTACCAATGAGGCCTACAAACTGGTGAAAGCCGCGCTTGAAGCCGGTAAACCCGTGGTGACGGGTAATAAAGCCGTGCTGGCTGAGTATGGTTGCGAGCTTTTCCAATTATCTGCCGAGAAAGGTACGCCTCTTTACTTTGAGGCCTCTTGCGGTGGTGGTATTCCTATCGTGCAGAGTTTGCAGAACTCTCTCATTTGCAATAAGGTTGAGTATATTGCCGGTATTATCAACGGTACCAGTAATTACATCCTTACCAGTATGAAAGAAAAAGGCATGCCTTTCCGCGATGCGTTGGAAGAAGCGCAGCGGCTCGGCTTTGCTGAGGCGGACCCCTCTTTCGATATCAATGGTTGGGATGCCGCCCATAAGGCCCTCATTCTTGCCATGCTGGCATACGGTACCCCGCTCAATACCGATAAAATTGCCGTATACGGCATAGAACGTGTAGAGAGTATAGACTTTAAGCTGGCTGACCAGCTGGGGTATACCATCAAATTGTTGGTGGTCATCAAGCACCACGCCGACAAAGATTCTCTGGAGTTGCGCGTGCAGCCCAGTTTTGTGCCCAAGGAGTATTTATTGGCCAAGGTGGATGGCGTATTCAATGCCATTGCCGTTAAGGGCGACATTGTAGGTGAGTCCATTTTCTATGGCCGCGGCGCGGGCAAGAACCCCACGGCAAGTGCCGTTATCGGTGATATTGTGCTGGCCATGCGCGAGTGCCGCTTGGCTGATTACCACACCGGTTTCCAGCCGTATACCAAGGAGCTGAGTGTTGTGCCCATGGGCGAGACCGTGACTCCTTACTACGTGCGTTTCCGTGTGCAAGACCGCCCCGGTGTGATTGCCGCTATTGCCTCTAAGTTTGCCAAGTATGATGTGGATATCTCGGCCACTACCTCCACCAATGAGTCGGTAGATGAAAATGGAGTGCGCCGCAACCACCTCGTGTTCATGGTACATGCTTGCAAGTGGGTGCGTCTTAAGTACGTGCTGCGTGAGCTGGCCGACAACGAATATATTGACCGTCACCCGGCGGTGTTCCGCATAGAAAACTTCAACGACTGATAATTATGGCACTGATCGTACAGAAATATGGTGGCTCCTCCGTGGGCACGATAGACCGCATTCGCAATGTTGCCCGCAGGCTCATCGAAACCAAAAATGCCGGCAACAAAGTGGTGGCCGTTATCTCTGCCATGAGCGGCGTGACCGATAAGCTGATTGGCTTGGCTCACGAGGTGATGGATAATCCCCCCGAGCGCGAGCTTGATATGTTGATGGCCACGGGTGAGCAGCAATCCATTGCTCTGCTCTGCATGGCTATTACCGATATGGGCTATAAAGCACGCAGCTTTACGGGTGCACAGGCAGGTATCTGCACCTATGGCAGCCATACCCGCGGCCGCATAGACAGCATTCAGCCCGATAAAGTGGTGCAGGCTTTGGATGAAGACTGCATTGTTGTGTGCGCCGGTTTCCAAGGTGTTACCAAGGACGGTACTATCCATACACTTGGCCGTGGTGGCTCCGATTTGTCCGCCATTGCCATGGCCGCAGCCATTAAGGCCGACCTTTGTCAGATTTACACAGATGTGGACGGCGTTTACACCTGTGACCCCCGCGTGGTAAAAGATGCCCGCAAGATTCCTGTTCTTTCTTACGAGGAGATGCTGGAGATGGCCTCCAGCGGCTCTAAAGTGATGCAGGCCCGCTCCGTCGAGTTCGCCAAGAAGTTCGGCGTGGTGTTTGAAGTCCGCAATTCCATGAACTCTAACCCCGGTACCATTGTGCAAGAAGAAAATCCCGCTATGGAGTCGCTCGTTGTTCGCGGCGTCTCAATCGAACGTAATCAGGCCCGCGTGACAGTTTCGGGCATCACCGCCCCCGTGGCTTACACCGCCCTCATCCTTTCTGCCCTTGCTAAGGCTGAAATCAATGTGGACATGATTGTGGCCAATACCGCTCACGACGGTCAGGCTCGCCAGTCTTTCACCATGAACATGAGTGATTTGGGTGCCGCTCAGGCTGCTCTTAAAGCTCTGCTGCCTCAGCTCGGTGCCGCTGCCAAGCTTGAAACCGAGGCCGGTCTTGCCAAGCTCTCCGTTGTGGGTGTAGGCATGCGCTCTAACCCCGGTGTGGCTGCCACTGTGTTCCAAACTCTGGCTGATGCCGGTATTCAGACCGGTATGATTGCAACCTCCGAGATTCGCATTACCACCACCGTAGAGGCTGCCGATATTGAGATGGCCGCCCGTGTGGTGCATGCCGCTTTCAATCTTGATCAGGTGAGCGCCTGAGACTCATAAAGTTAAGTTGTAACTGTTCGGATGCATTCTCAGCCGGATACCCATCAGCCTGAGCCCCGAGAGGACGACCTTGTACTGCGGCCGATAGTGAAATACATCGCTATCGGTCTCGGTGTTGCTACCTTGTTGGGGGTGGAGTACGCCACGTACCGATTCGGTGTGCAGCGTGGCTATGCAGAGGGCGTTGCCTCGGGGGAGGTGATGAAATCTGTGAATGACCGTGCCATTGAACACCTGCGCCACTTCATGCAGGCGTCCTCTGCCGATGATTCATTCTTGTTGCAGGAGGCGCGTAATCACCGCGATTCATTGGCGTGGATTCAGGATGACACCGTGCGCCAAGAGGCCTTGTGGACTCTGGCTCAAGCCCTCATCACCCGCGGCTTGACTCAGGATGCCGACCCGCTGGTGCGGGAAATATTACCCCCGGCAGAGCAGGCTACTTCTTTGTGGGTGCGTCGCGCCTTAGTTACGGCCCGTGCCTATGCGTCAGAAAAATATTATGCCGAAACGACGCATTACTACGATTACGCTGATGCGTTCTACAAGAAGAACAACGATGTGACGCAATGCCTGAATATCCTTTCTGAGCGTCTTGCGTTGTTGCAGTCTACCATTACAGACCCCGAGCAATTGCAGAAAGAACTTTCTCAATATGCCGACCGCGCCGCTGCGCTCGGTGAAAAAGGGCGTGAGCTGAAAGCCGGTATATTAGTAAATAAAGGGCGCTTGTACCGAGAGCAGGGCACTGCAATTGCTTTGGAAAAAGCTAACCGCTGTTTTGAACAAGCTCTTCAAGAGGTGAACCCCGAGCAACTGCCCGACTTGGCAAGTGCAGCCGTATGCGTAGGCTCTCTCTTGCTGGAGAAGGGGGATAAAGAACGTGCCGCCACCATGTTGCGAGACGGTTTGCGCCGTTTGGGAGATTCGCCGTCCGGGGCTCCTTACATGCTATTGGCTTTGCGTGATTTGGCTCGCCTGGAACAAGAAAACGGCAATATTGATATGGCATTGGCTCTCCTTTACCGTGCCGAGGGCATTGCCAGCACTCATGAGCCCGAGAACAGCAGCTTCTGGAACTGCCTGTACGACCAACGCGGTTGGTTGAATTTGCAGCGCGAAAATTATCGCGCCGCTCAGCTGGATTTCGAAAACGCTCTTGCGCGCACCGGTGAAAATGTTGCCCTGCGTGCACAACCCTTGGAGGGCGTTGCCCATTGTTGCTTGTCTCAAGGGCTGAATGACAAGGCCGCAGAGTACCTGACCGAGTGTTTGAAAATACGTGAGGCGCATTTCTCGGCAGATTCCGCGGCCTTGGGGCGTGTATGGTTGTCTCTTGCCCGCATTCATGATATGAGCGGGGCCGTACAACAGGCTGCCGATGCGTATGGCGAGGGTGCCCGCCTGCTGGAATCTGCCGACAATATGCAGAGCCCCGAGTTGATAGATGCTTTGTTTGCACGCGCCTATGCGCTTACCCAGCTTAAGCAGTGGACCGCCGCTGCCATTGTGTGGGACTCCCTTAAAAAACGTTTGCCCGATGACCACGAGCGCCAACACGAAATTGCCGCACAATTCCGTGCCTGCACCGCAAAAGGTGCCGTGTTGCCCTCTGAAGTGGAGCATGGCGAAGAAGACGAAGAACCCTGATTTTTTTCAACCTTTTACCTGAAAACTTTATACCATGTACCGCCGTTACAGACCGAAGCGCAAAAATACCAGCCATGCTTTGCCCATTGCCGCTGTGTCTCTTACCCTCATTTCCCTTCTCACATGGGGCTACTTTGCCGTAGGTGATGATATTGTGAGCCATTTTAAGGGCAAGACCATTGTTGTGGCAGATGATACCGAGGCCAATGCCAACCTGAGCCGCCTGTTGGCCGACCTCTCGGGGGATCGTCCCTCACTGCTGCGCTTGGCTGAGGACCGCACCGTGCGCATGGGGTGGATTAAGAGTGAGGAGGTGCGCCGCCGTTTCCTGTGGCAGCTTGCCAGCCGCTTGGTTGATGAAGGTGAGTGGGCTACGGTAAAACCCATTGTTCCTGAGGTTGAAGGTATTGCTCCCATCGAAGGGTTGGATCGCATAGCTGCCCTTGCTCAGCAGAAAAATGATTTTGATTTCCAGCTCAAGCTTGAAAAGCAATTGCAGAATCGCTTGGTGAATGAACCTGCTGAGACAACGTCTCTCTTGCTCAACTCTATTCGCCGTTATGTGGAGACCTGTGAGCAGATGGATAAAAAGAACGAGGCTTATCAAGCCATGGATATCCTGCGCCGTGAGCAGGTAAATGCCCGCCTTAAAGGCAAACCCGAGTTGGCTGTTGAGGCTGCTGCGCTTAAATTGCGCTGTGCCGAGGTATCGGGCGCCTTGCAGGCCGAATGGGATGAAGTACGCAACCTGTTGGAGGGGGCTGGGTGGCCTGATTGCCCTGCCACCGGTAAGCTTTTGCTCAATGAGGCTTCCCGCAGTCTGCAAAATCCTGCCCGCCGCAAAGAAGAGCTGCAAGCTATCCAAGCTAATTTGCTCAAGGCTTTGGATTCCATGCTCAAGTTCCCGGATACAGACCGCCGCTTGCCGGAGTGCTATACCATGCTGGGTGATGTGTGTTTCCGCTTGGCCCAGTATGACCAATGTGTACAGTATCTCACCCTTTCGGATGCCTTTGCCCGCGGTTACGGTATTAAAGACCAAGCACTGCAGGAGATGGAGCTTAAGCACACCCGTATGCGAGCCCGTGCCAATGAGGCCCGTGGAGCCATTGCCGAGGCTGTGGTGGATTACCGCTACCTGTTAGAGCATGAAACCGAGCAGCCCGCCGTGTTCAAGAGCTTGTCATTCTTGGCTGAGCATGCTCAGGGGGATGAGCGTATCTCTCTGTTAAAGCGTTGCCGTGAGATGATGAAAGCGAATGAGGCTCTCATGAAAGACAGCAAGTGGTCCTTTGCGGATATTGCCAAGGAAATTGCTGACTATTATGTTGCGGCAGAGAATTACAGTGAGGCTATTGAGTGGGTGAAAGAGTCCGTCGCCATTGAGGAAACTGCCCACCCCGACCTGACTGACGGTAAGGCTTTGCGTGCCCGCATGAACTTGGCACTCATTGAGCGTAAAACGGAAAAGAATGATAATCAAGCCGTAGAGCGCCTTAAACTTGTGGTGCGTTCCATTGAGCAGATGGATGAAGAAAGCCGCACCAAGCTTGACGAGGCTGATCCCAAGCTGTACCCGGATGCGGTACGTGAGTTTGCCCGTACCTATGTGGTTATGGGTGGTAAGTACAATGAAAAGGTAGCTCGCCAAGTTATCAAGAAGATTAAAGAACCGCTTCCCACCAAGCTTCGTTAATCTTTTTCAGTCTCTTTTCGTTTCATCAGATGTCTTCTCTCCACAAAAAGAGCTTGATTGCTACGGCTGCCATTTTCTGCTGCCGTTTTACGGGGTTGTTGCGTGAGATTGTTTACACGGCTCTGTTCGGGGCTACCGCCGCGTTAGATGCCTTCCTCACCGCATTCCGTGTGCCTAATATGCTGCGTGATATGTTTGCAGAGGGCGCTCTCTCTCAAAGCTTCACCAGTGTGATGAGCAAGGTAGAGAAGCAAGACGGCCCCGATGCTGCGTGGAAACTTGCGCATCAGGTGGTATCTCAGCTTATCTCGCTCATGCTCATGATTGTGGGGGCGGGTATTCTGTTGTCCGGGGTATTTATCAAGTCCCTGTATCCGGAGCGTGCCGTGGCCGATTTTGAAATACCCGCAGCGATGGCGGCTCCTGCTGCCATGACTGTGTCGGCGGTGTATCATGGTGCTACTCAAGATGCCGATGGGCGCACTCATGCTGCATTTTCCTTGCAGGCGCCACTTGCCGTAGAGGCGGCTGGGCAATATCTCATCCGCGTTTCTGCGGTAGAAAAACTTACCCCGGGCCAAGAGGTTAAGCTTTCTGCAGAGCGGCGTGCTCCCGCAGGTGCTCTGCGGGTAGAGACTCAGAACTTTATCGGCTTGGCGGCGGATTTGTGCCGCATCATGTGGCCGTTTATTCTTATGGCTTCCCTGTCGGCATTGTGTATGGGGGCGCTCAATGTGTTTGGTATTTTCGGGTTGCCTAATCTGGCCAGTGCCGCATTCAACATCACCACAGTGGCCGTGGGGTGCCTGTTGGGGTGGTGCATAGACCCCGCTTTCGGGCCCACGGCGCTTTACGGTTTTGCCATTGCCGTTGTGTTGGGTGGTGCCGCTCAGATTCTGGTGCAGTTGCCGGCTTTGCGCCGCAAGGGGTACCGCCCGCAGTGGAATCTCGGGCTTACATTCAAGCTCGGCAAATTGTCTTTTACGGATCCGGCCGTACGCCGCATTTGGATGCTTATGATTCCCGGTGTTATTGCTGCAGGTATCACCCAGACGCAAGTGTTCATCAATACTTCATTTGCTCTGTATTTGCCCGGTGGTGCTGTGACGGCTCTTTCCGGTGCATTCCACCTCTGGCAGTTACCTGTGGCGCTTTTCGGTGTGGCTGTGGGCATGGTTGTGCTGCCCTCTGTCTCTCGCATGAGCCTTACGCGCGGTAATAATGAGATACCGGAGCACCTGGCTGCAGCCATGCGTTTTGTCGCTTTCTTTGCAGTGCCGTCTGCAGTGATTCTCGGTCTTTGGGGGCAAGAGATTGTGAGTATCTTCTTCCAGCGCGGGCGCTTTGATGCCTCTGCCTCGCAGTTGATGGGGCAGGTGCTCGGTGCCTACTGTTTCGGTTTGTTGGGCTATGCCGGTATGAAAGTATTGCAGCCCGTATTCCTTGCGCTGGAGAAGCCCTGGGCTCCTGCCGGGCTGGCTCTTTTTGCCTGTGCCATTTCCATTACGCTCAATTATTACTTTGTGCATGTGCTCGGGTTGGGCGTTATGTGGTTGGCGGTTACCACAGCCATCATCACCACCCTTAATTTCTTCTTCTATTTCTTCTATCTGCGTCATTTGCTCGGTAGCATGGCTTGTTCTGTACTCTTGCCGGGTATTTTACGTATTATCGGTGCCGGTGCCGTTCTCGGTATCATTTGTTGGCAGATTCGTGAACTCTTCTTTACCGGTTTCTTAGAGTGGGGCTTCTTCTCCCGTTTCTCAGCTCTTGCCATCGGCGGTATTGTGGTGGGCGGTATTTATATTGCTGCCTGTTTCCTCTTCCGCGTGCCGGAGCTGGATGCCTTTGCCCGCCGGTTCCTGGCCCGTAAAAAGTAAGTAGCAGTCCCTACTTTTTTACTATTACGGCCCTTAAACTGCATTATATGCTTTACCGGGTGTCAGAAAATTGTTATATTAGGGAGGAGGGCATACTGCCCTTGTTTAACACGAAATCGATATTAATATGATGAAGAAATTTGCCTTTGCTGCTTTTGCCGCAGTTCCCGCTTTGGTGTTTACCTCTTGCTCTTCTCCCGAAGAGTCCGCAACGGATTCCGTAAAGGATGTCTTGGTAGACTTGACGGAGCTGATTAAAGATAATAAATCTGCCAGCATCGTTGATTTGGTGGATGAACTTCACGCCTTTGTAGAAGACGTGACTCCTGACCTGATGTCTGATTTTGAAGACTTGACGGATGCAGAGCGTGCTGCCGTTATCGTGAATGTTCTTAAGTCTGACGAAGGCAAGAAGCTTGTGGCTGAAATGGAAAGCCTTTCCACCAATGAATCTCTTCTTAAGGTGGTTAACAAGGCCATGAATGGTAAGGTTGACTCCGCTGCCGATTTGCCGATGGAGACTAAGCTCCAGGCTGTTGATATTTGCGCCAACCTCGTTAAAATCGCTGTAACGCTCGGTATCGATAAACCTTCCGTACAGGAGGGTATCGAGAAAGGCATGGAGTGATAGCCGATTTTTTCAGATAAAAAAAGCCGGAGTTTTGTAACTCCGGCTTTTTTGTAGGTATGTTAAAGCGTTTTACTCGCCCAAGGTGCTGGCCAGCATAGAGGCCACGCCCTCAAAGGCGGCGGCTACCATGCTCTTGCCCGGGTCTTCCAAGGCAACGGGGTGGCCTTCATCACCGCAGGAGCGTGTCTGTATATCCAGCGGAATGCGGCCGAGCAGGGGTACACCCAGTTTCTGAGCCTCACGCTCGCCGCCACCTTCACCGAAAATGTTGTAAATAAGACCATCGCTGGGGCAGACGAAGTAGCTCATGTTCTCAATCAAACCGAGAATCGGGGTCTCAACGCGTTGGAAGAGGCCTACTGCCTTGCGGGCATCGATAAGGGCTACCTCTTGCGGCGTAGTAACGATAACCGCGCCTGCCAAATCTACGGTTTGTACAATGGTGAGCTGAATATCACCTGTGCCCGGGGGCATATCCAAAATCAGGAAGTCCAGCCCACCCCACTCAACATCGCGCAAGAACTGCTGCACGTAGCGTGTTGCCAGCGGACCGCGTACGGCTACGGGGGAGGCTTCATCAATCATCAGGCCCATAGAGAGCAACTTGATGCCGTGGGCTTCAACCGGTAAGAATTGCTCTTTCTCAGAGCAGCCGGGACGCTCCTTGGTGCCGAACATCAGTGCCATAGAGGGACCGTAGATATCCAAATCAAGCAGGCCGGTCTTGTAACCCAGCTTAGAAAGTGCTACTGCCAAGTTGGCAGATACCGTGCTTTTACCCACACCGCCCTTGCCCGAGGCAACCGCAATCACGTGTTTCACGCCCGGTACGCTGGATTTCCAGTCTGCCGGGTCATCATTGGCCGTGGGTTGCTTGGTGCTCTTGGGAGCGTGGTGCTCAATGTTGACATCCAGCTTCTTGACTCCGGGTAACTCTTTCACCGTGCCCATTACGTTCTCGTATATGTAGCGCGGAACATCGGCATTCTTGCTCTCAATAATCAGTTCTATTACCACGGCGCCGTCTTCAGTCACCGTTATGTCTTTCACCAGACCGAATGAGACGATGTCTCGGCTGAAGCCCGGGTACTTCACTGTTGTCAATGCCGCGCGTATCAGCGCCGGCGTCAATTGAGGTTCGCTCATAAAACTTAATTCCTGAATTTCTTAGGGATTTAACCACAATTTCCCCTCGAATTCAAGCTTAAACCCCGTCAGTAGCTTTTATATCAAAATTATTTTTCAAATCGTTGATATTTTTCTTGCCAAATGAAAAATTGAGAGTATAATCCTCGCACCATGACTCGTAAAGGTGGTATCAACAAGACACGTAAGGCTGTTGCCAAGCGTTTCAAGGTGACCGGCACGGGCAAGGTTCTGCGTCGCAAGCAGGGTAAGCGTCACATTCTCCAGAAGAAGTCCTCCAAGCGCAAGCGCGCTCTCGGCAGACCCGCTCTGGTTGACGAGACCCAGGTTTGGGCCGTAAAGCAGAACATGCCCTTCGCTTAAAACCGAGGAACATGGCCGCAAAGCCAAGTCCCGCCCGCTATTCGGGCGGCCTTCATGCAGCCTTCCCGGCATGACACATGCCGCGGATAGAACGGACGAGACTGCAAGGAGGTGAGGAAGAACAGTCCGCTCACAATAGACAAGATAAAATACTATGGCACGTGCTACTAATGGGCCGGCTTCTCGCGCCCGCCGCAAGCGCATCTTGCTTCGCGCCAAGGGTTTCCGCGGTTTCCGCAGCAAACTCTACCGCTACGCTAAGGATGCTGTTTACAAAGCATGGCAGTATGAGTACCGCGACCGCAAGAAGAGGAAGGGTCAATTCCGCCGCCTCTGGACTGCTCGTATCTCTGCCGCTGTGCGTCCCCTCGGTCTGACCTACTCCCGCTTCATGGAGGGTCTCAAGGCCGCCGGTGTCTCTCTGGACCGCAAGTCCCTCTCCGAGCTCGCTATCGCAAACCCGGAGGGCTTCAAGGCTGTTTTCGAACTTGCCAAGAAGGCTATCGACGCCAAAGAGGGTGCTGCTCTTAAGGCTTAAGAAGTCGATCTGAACAGAATCATTTAAACAACAGCCGGTGTTCGCTGATAGGTGGCACCGGCTGAGTTTTTTAAGATGAAAAACACCATAACAACTATCCTGATATGTGCGCTGGGGCTTAGCTCTTGCCGCTTGGTGAGTGTGGATACTCACACCATGGTGGATGCCGTGGGGCATACCGAATACCACATCATGTATCAGCAGCCACCCGTTGAAATTGTTGAACGAGCAGGGGAGCTGTATGCGCGAGTCCAAGTAGTTGAGTATCCCTTTTGGCGTAAGAACATCATTGCCGTAAGCAGCTGGGTTCCCACAACGGAGGGGGTGGACTGGCGAGAGTTCCCGCAATGGAAATACCCGAATCCGTCTGACCGCATATCCGGCCCCATTTATATTTATTACGGGTTAGATGAAGATACTGTAAATATCCTCAATGAGCGCCATCGGCTGTCACTGGTATATAAAAAAGCCCCGGAGCACGTCTACGTAGAGGCATCAGATTGGATGGGGGGCACCAAAGTGGCCATGGTACCGGGGGTGCCTTCATGCTATCTCAGTAAGCGTAATACCTTGAATCGTGCACTGACGCCCCTTACCTATACATTGAAAGTAGCAGACCCCATTTTGTCCGTAGCGCTCACTCTGGTAGGCAGCCCGATTATGGCGCTGGGGTATGACTTACCCAAAGATATTTACTATATAGTAAGCGGTAAGCAAAAAAATACGCGTTTTTAATCGTTTTGCTGCACTTTGCGCAGGCGTAACTGACCGCAGGCGGCGTTGATATCATGCCCTTTCTCATAGCGCATGGTAACGGGAATACCCTTGGCGATGAGAGACTTGCAGAAGAAGCGGCAAGCGGCCTCCGTGGGGCGCACCCAAGGGAGCCCCTCTACCGTGTTGTAGGGGATGAGGTTGACCTTGGCATGGAGCAGGTGGGCAATGCGGGCCAGTTTGTCTACCTCTGACAGCATGGCGTTGACATCCTGAATAAGGATGTACTCAAGCGTGATTTTATGCTTGGAGGTACGTGTCCATTCTTGCAGGGCGGGTACCAGCTCGCCCAAAGGCCATTTTTTGTTGACGGGCATGATTTGGTTGCGCACCTCATCGCAAGCACCGTGCAGCGATACGGCCAAGCGCAACGGGCGGCCGAAAGCCGCCAGTTTTTTGAGCCCCGGCACATTGCCGGAGGTAGAGATGGTGATGTGGCGGGCCCCGATGTTGAGCGAGTGCTCATCCATGATGATGGTGAGGGCGGGCAACAGGTTGTCCATGTTGGCAAGGGGCTCACCCATGCCCATGAACACAAGGTTGTCTACTCGCGTGCCGCTGATTTCCTCCGCGGCCACAATTTGGCCTACAATCTCAGCCGTGGTAAGGTTGCGGGTAAGCCCCAGCAGGCCGCTGGCACAGAATTTGCAGCCGAATGCGCAGCCCACTTGAGAGGAAACGCAGAGGGTGATGCGGTCGCTGTGTACGCCGCCTTGCCCCACGGCGGCAGGGATAATGACGGACTCCACCAAGTGGCCATCCTGCATGCGGGATAGGAACTTGCGGGTGGTACCGGTGGTGCTCTCGTTGACCTCCACTACCTCCAGCGGGCGCAGGGTGCATTGTGCTGCCAGCTGCTCACGCAGAGCAGGGGGCAGGTTGGTCATGGCCTCAAAATCCGTGACACGGTGTTTCCACACCCATTCCTGCAACTGTTTGGCTCGGTAGGGCTTTTGACCGAGGGAGGCCATAAGCTCTATCAGTTGAGTGGGCGTGCAGCCAATCAGGCAGGTTTTTGCGGTCATGATATTAAAGAATGCAGTCTACGTATTGCTTGACCTCAAAGGGGATGAGGTCGTCTTTACCCTCACCCACGCCGAGCATGATGGGGGAGATTTTGAGCTCATCCTGAATGGCAACGGCTACACCGCCCTTGCCGGAGCCGTCCATTTTGGTAACAACCACGGCATCAAGCGGGGTGGCCTTATGGAACTCTCGTGCCTGCATCAGGGCATTGCCTCCCGTGGTGGCATCCACCACCAAGTAGCAGGCGTGCGGGGCTGCTGAATCTTGCTTGCCGATGGAGCGGCGTATTTTGGAGAGCTCCTCCATGAGGTTGTGGCGGGTATGCAGGCGGCCGGCGGTATCGCAAATCACATAGTCAAAGCCCTCGTTGAGTGCTTTGGTGTGGGCCTCATAGCATACAGAGGCGGGGTCTTGGTTAGGATTGCCCTTGTACATGGGTACTCCCAAGCGGGAGGCCCAACTTTCCAACTGCTCTACGGCTGCTGCGCGGAACGTGTCTGCTGCGGCCAGCAATAACTTGTAGCCTTGGTTTTGCAAACGATAGGCCAGTTTGGCTGAGGTGGTGGTTTTACCGGCACCGTTGACACCCACCATCATGATAACGCAGGGTTTGCCATCCTTAGGTTGGGGTAGGGCAGGCAGATTGGCCGGGAATGCAGCACGCAGCTGAGCTTTGATGTAGTCTGCAATATCACAGGCGTCTTGCTCGTTGCGGGCTTGTAATTCTTCTACCAAGGGCAGCACGCGCTTGGCGCCGATGTCGGCGGATACCAAGTCGGCCTCCAGCTCATCCCAATCAATTTCGGGTTCGCCAAGGAATTTGTCTATCAATTTGGAAAAGAAACCGGCCATGGTTGTAAAGGGTTAGGCTTTAGCTGCTGCAGAGATAATACCGTGGATGAACGGGGCGCTCTTACCACCTGCGTAGGCATCAGCCAGAGCAGTGGCCTCAGATACCACAATGGGTGTATCAAGCTTGTTAACCTCCATCTCATACAGTGAGAGGTAGATAATGCACTTGTCTACAACATCAAGACGCTCAAGGGAATAGTTTTGCAGTAAGGCGTTTACTTTCTCCTCTAATTGAGCACGGCGGGCTATGACGGCAAGGGCGAGTTTCTCGGCCTCGGGGCGCAGCTCTCTCAATACCTCGGCGCTGCGCATCAGGTTGACAAATTCAGCTTGACCGTACAGGTTCTCCGGGTAGCGCAGAGCGGCGCATACGCTCATGAGCTTATTGCGGCGGGTGATGGCAGACTCCAGCTGTTGTAAGATTTGTCGGTATTCGGGGTAATCCGCAAAGCCGGGGATAAGCTCTTTGCTGAGCGCCTCTACAACTTGGGCTAAGGTAATGACATCCGTGCAGCAAATGCCCAGCTGCTCCGTGGTGTCTTGGCGCTTGTCTTTGATGCAGTATTTGAGAGCCTTGAGGGCGGCTTCAAACTCATCAGAGCGTTTTTGCAAGCGTTCTACATCTTCTGCCAATTTGGCGGCAGGCAGCACATCTTTAGTGGCCGAGAGCACGGCCTCCGTGCGGGTGCTTAACAGGCGAGCTGAGTCTGCCGAGGCACGAGCCGTGTGGACAATGGACTTAGCCAAGGTCTTACGGTACGTGTCGGTCTCTTTTTCTTGAGCGATGGCCCAGAAAAGGTTCAAGTCGAAATTCTCCATGCTGCCACCGTTTTCTTCTACGGCATAAATGAGGTTGAGCGCAGCTTGGCGTACTTTGCTTTTATTAATCATGAGAAAAAATAGGGGAATTTATTGAATGAGAGAACCGTGGCGGTTGATACCGGCAGCGCGGTTGTTCATACCTGTGAGGGCATCCTGCACTTCCAGAACGCGCAGCATTTCTACGGCAGCGCGGGCAGCTTCTCTGCCTCGGTTGAGAGCAGAGGCAATGCAGCGGGCAAAGGCTTGCTGTTCATTATCCAGCAAGAGAACCTCGTGAATGACCGGTACAAGCGTATCGCATGAGGTGGTAAGCAGTTGGCGGGTAATGGAATCGCCAATCAAGTCTGCGTGGGCGGTGCTGCCTCTCAAAATGACACCCAGCGCAATCACGGCATCGGGTTTTCTGCCGTCTGCGGCTGTAACAATAGCGCGTTTTACCATCATCGGTACCTCAAAAGCACCCGGTACACGCACCACATTGACCGTAAGTAGGTCTTCATATTCTTTGAGCTCTGCCAAGCAATTATCCAGCAGGGCTGTAGTGTATTTCTCGTTGTAGGTAGATGCTACAATGGTGACTCTGGCTGCGGTGCGCAGCCTCTCTGCTCCGATGCTGGGAAGTTCTGTTGACATGGCAATATACATTCACGGTGTCTTTGACCGCGCGCCGAGCATAGCAGGGATTCCCTTTTCTGTCAAGCCGTAAATTGTTTGCTTGTGAGCTATTTTTTGCACGCTGTTACATGATTCTATTGCCCGGCCTAAGGCATGAAAAATCCCCCGCCGAAGGTATCGGCAGGGGATTTCGGGAATTGAATGTGCAATCGGGATTAACCGAGAACCTCGGCGCGCTCCTCAAGCAGCTCCTTGCAGGAGGCATCAATCTTACCGCGAGAGAACTCGTCGATGGGCAGACCCTCTACTACGGTCAGCGTGCCGTCAGCCTCAGTGCGGCTGGGCATGGAGCAGATGATACCCTCGGGCAGGCCGTACTTGGTACCATCGCTGTAACGAGCTACGGAGTACCAGTCACCCTCAGCGGTGGGGGTGGTCAGGTTCTTCACCGTCATAAGAGCAGCGTTGGCTGCGGAGGCGGCAGAGGAAAGACCACGAGCCTGAATGATGGCGGCGCCGCGCTGCTGCACGGTCTTGATGAAGTCGGTCTGCAGCCACTCGGTGTCAGAGATAACCTCCGTTACGGGCTTGCCGCAAATCTTGGCGTTGGTGTAGTCCGGGTACTGGGTGGCGGAGTGGTTGCCCCAGATGGTCATGTTGGTCACGTCGGATACCTGCACACCGGCCTTAGCAGCAAGCTGAGCCTTAGCGCGGTACTCGTCGAGCATGGTCATGGCGAAGAAGTTCTCCTTGGGCATGCCGGTTGCGTTGGTCATGGCGATAAGGCAGTTCGTGTTGCAGGGGTTGCCTACTACGAATACCTTGCAGCCGGGAGCAGCGTTCTCGGCAATGGCCTTACCTTGGCCTACGAATACCTTGCCGTTGATGGAAAGAAGGTCCTTACGCTCCATACCGGCCTTGCGGGGTACGGAACCCACCAGCATGCACCAGTCGGCGTTCTTGAAAGCCACAGCGGGATCGTCGGTAGCAACGATTTCCTGCACCAGCGGGAATGCGCAGTCTTCCAGCTCCATTACCACACCGTTGAGCTTCTCAAGGCAGGGGGTGATTTCAAGGAGCTTCAAAATAACGGGCTGATCTGCACCCAGCATTTCACCGGCTGCGATGCGGAACAGGAGGGAGTATGCAATGTTGCCGGCGGCGCCGGTCACGGTTACAGTTACAGGTGTCTTCATAACGCAGGCTATTATGCCAGCTTATTTCCCCGCGGTCAATCCCGAAATCTGACAGACGCTCACCTTTTTTAATGCTTTTTACGTGTTCGTGCCAATCGGCTGTGTTTATGATGCCCTAAATCGGCTATTTCCCATATTGACGGGTGCCTTTTGCTTTTGTTGAGAGGGGTGAGAAAAAGAATAGCCGATGGGGGTTTGAACCATCGGCTTTCTGCTCTTTATTCCTCCTCATCGCCCTCAGCGGGGATTCGGGTGACGAAACGCATGATTTCTGCATGGAAGGTGAGGGGCACATCACCCGTGGGGCCGTTACGGTTCTTGGCAAGCAGCAAGTTGGCGTCGTTGCCTACCTGTTCGCGTTCTTCATCGTCTTCGGCGTAGTATTTGGAGCGCCAAAGCAGGCCAATCATGTCGGCGTCCTGCTCAATGGCACCGGATTCACGCAAGTCACTCATCATGGGTGTGCCCTTGTTTTTGCCGGTACGGTTTTCGGGGCCGCGGTTCAGCTGAGCGAGCACCACAATGGGTATTTTAAGCTCTTTTGCCAAGGCTTTGAGACCACCGGAGATTTCAGCAATCTCACGTTCGCGGCTGTTTTGTGCCTGTTTGGTGTGAGAGCGCATGAGCTGCAGGTAGTCAATGCCGATGGCGGCCAAATCCGGGTATTTACGCATTTGACGGCGGGCCTTGGCTCGTAGCTCAGAGATAGAGATACCGGCGGTGTCATCAATAATGAGCTTGCTGTTCTTGAGCTCGGTAATGGCAGAGCGGAAACGCTTCACCTCATCCGGGTTAAGTTTGCCTTGGCGGGCTTTGAGGTCTTGCTTGCTGATGGCAGAGCGGGCATAGAGCAAACGCTCCACCAGCTGCTCACTGGGCATTTCGCAAGAGAAACACATCATCGGCAGTTTAAGATCAAGCACCACGTGCTCTACAATGTTGAGCATGAAAGATGTTTTACCCATGGACGGACGCGCGGCGATAACGAACAATTCGCCGGATTTCATGCCGTTAATCATGGTATCGAGCTTTTGGTAGCCGGTGGAGATACCGAGGATGCCGCCCTGCGTGCTCATCATACGCTCCAAGTTGGACACGGCTTTTTCAATGTCCACTTTCAGGCTCCATTCTTCACCCTTGGCAGAGGCGTGGCGTATTTGCAGCACTTCTTGCTCCGTTTGATCCAGCAGTTGCTCAATCTCAGCCTCAGAGGTGTAGGCGGCATCTGTGGCGCGGTTGGCCGTCATGATGATGCTGCGGCGTATATATTTCTCTTTGAGTGTTTCAAAATGAACGGAATAAAGGGCGGTGGTAGTGGCAAAGGAGAAAATGTCCATAAGCCCCGCGTGGCCACCCACGGCTTCTAATTTGCCGTTGTCGGCCAGCTCCTGCGCTACAGAGACAGTATCAATGGCAATACCTTTTTCGTAGCGGTTGCGGAAGATTTCCCACAGGATACGGTGTGCAGGTATGTAGAAATAATCCTCATTCAGGCTATCTGCAATGCATTGAGAGATAATGTTGGTAGGGTCAATGGTCATCATCGAGAGCAGGCTCTTTTCCACACCGGGAGCCTGCGGCATCACGGCATGCTCTTTCTCTGCCGTTGCCCCAGCCTTAAAATCTATCTTCTCTTCTTTTTTCTTTGCCATGGTGCCTCGTTGCGCGTGCCCGCACATGCTACCACAGCAGCCGTTCTTTTTCAAGCGGCAAATAACGTATTTTTTTAATTTATTGATAGCCCGTTTTTTTCTTTACTTATGCGGGTGCGTATGTTACTTTGCAGAGGTTAAACGTTATTGCAATTTATGAAAATCGCCCTTTCCCTGATGCCCTTGAGCTTTGCTTTTGCTCCTGTGTGTGTAGCGCAGGCTTCAGTTGCAGCACCCTCTGTTGCCGGACAAAAAATAGTCATTGATTTTACGGGGGCCGTGCTTTCGTCTACGTATCCCGGGGAAGAAACGGCCGGGCCTGAGATTGCGGCGGTGCTCAGCCCCATGGTAATGACGTTTCCGGCGCAGGGTGATGCTTATACCGTGCCTCACCCGCATAATGATGCACAGAATACCTGGCCGCCAATCTCCGTGCAATATGTGCCGGAGAATTCTACCGAAAAAGCATGCATATATGTGAAGAGTGACGAGTTTACTTGCACGCTTACGCTATACTTCGGCGGTGTTCGGGCAGGGTATGCTGATATGAGCTGGTATGAAAATGAGAGCATGCGCTATGTGAAAAACGCCAAGTTCACTATGGCTGCAGCTGAGGGGGCGGTACCCGTTGTCGTGCTGCCCCGAGCCGGTGGCACCGTGAGTGGCGACCCCGACATGTTGGACGACGGATTGAGCGATATCTTGGCAGAGCTTCAAGCCGCAACATACACCTCATCTACGGATAAACTATACCGAAAACGCTTGCTCATGCTGTTGCCGCTTATAATGGAGAGTTGCAATTCCTCCATCACGACACCCGAAACAAAGGGTAACACTGCGTTGCACTATGCCTGCGGGCTCAGCCATGTGCAGTTGGTGCAGTGGTTGATAGACCATGGGGCAGATCTTGAGGCCCGTACGGATAAAGGCGCCACGGTAGATGCCTGCATCAGCGGCAAAAACGCCAAGCAAATAAAAAAACTTTTGCAACAGGGGCGTGAAGAAAGAGCCGCACACACAGAGGCCGAGCTTGCGTGGGAACCACGGCTGATTGTAGATGCCCAAGGCGCTGCCGCGTGTGCCCGATTGTTGGAAGAACTTTTTGACTGCGATGGCGAGAATCTGCTGATAGACGGGTGGGAGGAATACCCCCGCTTGTATGCGGAGAATCTATTCTCTTATGTTGCCGTGCAACAGCGCTTGCCTCATGCCGTGCATGCCGGTAGCCTTGTGGGTACAATGGCTCTTAAGGCCTTGCAAGATAAGCTGACGCCTCAACAATTTGCTGAGCTCACGGTTGTCGCTCTGCGCGCTGAGTATGAGCGTAAGCTGGATGCTGAATATGAATCGGCCTCATACTTTGCCGATGCTCAGTTAGAAATCCCCGGTGTGGCAGATGATGTGACCGAGGTTGTCGTTACCTTTGACCCCACCGGGAAAGCATCTCCCGATGTGCGGGTGGAGCGCCGTAAGATGAAAACCAGTGTAAAACCCTATACCGTAAAGCTGCATTTTTGTGGTCGAGTCTCTCTGCAAGACGGTGCCTCTGCTACCGTGCTGTTGGGGCCGGAGTATGCCCATGTGGATATCGCTGAGCCCGAGGCGCGATTTGATGCCGATATAGCACGCCACTTCGGCAAGCATTGTCGCTTGGTCTCATACTTCTCAGCGGCTTCTTGCCTACAGCTTTATTACACCCCCGATGGCGAAATCAACACGCAGCGTACCTCAGAGGAGAGCGTGCCGCAGTCCGTTCATGTTTTCCCCGTCAATTTCAGAGTTTTGCCTCGCCCGCAAGCTCAGTAATTAACGCTTCTTCCCTTTTGAAAAAGGGGGCCAAGGCATTCGGCCGGTGCTCTACGCAAAAAACTCAGCCCTCGTGAGAGGGCTGAGTTATATAAAACTTGAAACAGGTGAGGTTTAGCGGATGGTCTTAACGGTCACAGCCTCCTTACCTACGCGCTCGCGCAGATAGTTGAGCTTGGCACGACGAACCTTACCGCGGGTTACAACCTCAATCTTGGCAATCTTGGGGGTGTGCAGGGGGAAGGAGCGCTCTACGCCTTCACCATAGGCAATCTTACGAACGGTGAAAGCCTCGTTCACGCCGGAACCACGCTTGCCGATAACGATACCCTGGAAAATCTGTACGCGTTCCTTACCGCCTTCGATAACGCGGCAATGTACCTTTACGGTGTCACCTACGTTGAAGGGCGTTACTTCATCCTTCAGCTGTTCCTGTTCGATTTTGTCGAGAATGTTCATCTTGGTCTCCTTCTGGTAATAATAAATGTTTCAGGAGCCTTTCGGCTCTGGCGGTTGCGGGAGTATACACTAATTTTATCTGCTTGGCAACCCAAATTTGTGCAGATGGCGCATTTTTTTTATTTTTTCGTTGAATTTTCAGGGAGAAGCAGGGGGGCTAAACGCGCGCGTTCCGCATCAGAGTAAGGCGCCGCGGTAAAATCTGCATGGCGGCGGGATATGACAGTGCGCACCACGGCACTCAAGCCTTTGGGCCCATAAATGGAAAATTGCCAGTGCAGGGAGGTGCTGCCGATGCTGAGCAACGCCGCTTCGGTACGTATTTCGTCTCGGAAATACAGGGGGGCTATGAAATCTGCCTCGGCATGTACACGCGGATATCGCATATCCATACGCGTGAACCCGTGGGCGGCTAAGGCTTCTACCTCGGCATCTTGTGCATAGCGAAAAAAGTTGGCAAAGTATACAATACCGGAGGCATCGGTATCGGCAAAAGCTACGCGGGAGTGGTGGTTATAGGCAGGCATGGCGGTATCAGAGCCAAACGGCGTTGTTGAATTGGTACCCCTCATACAGATAGGGGTGGCTGCGGCGCAGGTCTTGGTCTTTATCCCAGCCGAACTCAAAGAATTGAGGAAAATTGATGGGCGTATTCGGTCGTATGGCCGGCGCGCCGGTGGCAGGGTCTATATCATTGCTGCGCAGGTTGAGTACCAATACGGCATGGTGGCGGCCGTCGGTAATGGTGAGAAAACGGGAGTACGGCACGCTTGAGCGCAGACGCTCGGGGCGGTATTCCAGCTCTTCAATGTTTTCATTGCGTATGGTGTTTCGGTAGGCGGCCGAGGCTCGCTCCAGATGCAGCCATTTTTCGGCATCTGCCACCGTGATGTTTTCCAAATTACGGTTATTTACGGCGTATGCCATAACGCGCAGTGCCGCGTATACGGCGCGGGTGGTGCCAATCTCGTTACCCTCGGCATCGGTGCAGGTTTCATACATGGCCTCCAAGTCTCGCTCCAAGGCTTCTTGTGCGTTCGGTTGGGGGTACAGCATGAACCACAAGGCTACTGCCAGTGCTGCACTTAACCAACAGATGCCTTTTACGGTGCGCAGGTATTGCATGCGCTGCAAAAGCCCGCGTAAATGTGCCACCAATCCGTGGTCTGCCTCGCCGAAACGAAAGTCGGGCCGTGTTTTTTGCACATTGCCGGCTATTTCTTTAACTGTGCGGGCGTTGTCGGCATCGGGGGCGATATCGGCAATATCAATGTTGTTGAACTCGTTGTCGTCTCGTACCTCATGAATTTTAGCCATGTACCCCAAAACAACAACGCGTAAAAAGATGCTCAACCCCATCAGAGCCCAAAGTATTTGGTACCCGAACACGAGCCCTTTGTCGCAGTACGGGGAGTGGTCTGCCAATATGGTTGCTTTGTCGGCCACCTCTTTAAGTCTTATAGAGTATACCCAGTCGGCAAATTGAGGGTGTATGAGCTCCGGGCGCAGGGATTGGATGACGGGGTACGCAAGCGTGGTCAGCACCAGCATGCCACCCACACCGCAAAACCAAGTCAGATTCCGCTTGGGCCCGGCAAGGGCCGCCAGCTCCATCAGCAACCAAGGTGCTACCCACAACCAGTTGCGCCACTCCAGTAAAAACTCACGGCTGATATCGGGCAACGTGATAAGCGGCTCCTCCTCTATCAGGAGGGAGGGATAGGATACCAGCACCATCAGCACCAATGCCCCGAATCCCGTTAACAGAATGCGTATACCGATGCTTATGGCCCTTGTTATCTTGCCGATGGAAAATGCCTCACCCATGCTCCCTATATTATAATCTTGGGCGTCCCGTGTCAAGGCCGGGCTCCGTCAATAAGTGTTACAGTTGTGTTACAAGCAGGGGGCCACTTGCTTCTCCCTTGCCGTTTATTTGCCGAGGAAGAGGTGCAGGTGCTGCATTTCACGGCAGCCACGTGTGGTAGCAATGTGGAGAAGTTGCTCCTCCACATCCGTCGGCGGGCACATGCAGTGGCGCGGCAGGTCCGCCGTGAGCAGCTCTAAAGCGCAGGCGTTGTGCAAGGCCATGGTGGTCTCTATAAAGCACATGCGGGTAGGCTCTTCCAAAATAAAGTTGAGGGGCTTCTTGTTGTTCAGTACACGGCTGCGTGGTATTTTGGTGCCGAACTCGTCATCTACACCCATATTAGCCAGCAGGGTGGGGTGGTTGAGCACGGTAGCGGCGTCGAGTCTGTTGTGCAGGGCATTGAACTTGCCTGTGGCCGTCACCAAGCACCACGCTTGTGCGGCACAGTTGTTGAGGGCAACCGTGTCGTGCACATTGAGGTAGTCCACGCCTTGCGGCAGGGTGGCTGATATATCTGCCGTATCTATGACCGTGATGCGCATGTGATGGTGGCGTGCGTAGTGTACAATGCCTCGCCCCACCTTACCGTAACCTACAAGAATCAAGTGCTTATCCTCCAAATCCGTATGCCCCAGTTGCGCAAGCGCACGGAAGAAGCTTTCGCCGGTGCCGAGCCCTGTTTCAATGCGTTTGATGATGCCCGAGTCTGCCACGATAACGGGGCGCTTGGCTCGCTCGTAGGCCGGTACCCCGGAGCGTGTCAGCTCCGTATACCCGAGGGTAGGCAGCAAGTGCGAGCAGCTTCCGGCGCAATCCAGAATGATGTCGAATCGGTCTTCTTTGCCGGCGGTTTTAATGCCGAATTGCGGCAACATGGCAGCAATTTCTGCATGGCGCGGCATCAACGTGCGCTCCGGCACATACAAATCGGCCCCTGCGGCCAGCAATGCCATGAACTTGGCCAGCGTGTTTCGGTAAATGGGGGTGGCATCCAGTAGTTTCAGCCCCGCCAGCGGGCGTGTCTTGGCCCATTCTTCTGCTTGCCAACGCAGGGTCGGCCATTCATCGGCGGCATAGTGTGCATCCAAAAAGCGTTGAATGTTGCAGATATTCTCGGTCATGAGCACGAGTCTACTCTCACAAATGCTCTTTGGCAAGTGTAAATCCTGAGAAAAAGCTGTATATGGCGTAAGATTTCAGTTGCAACGCCGCCGTTGCTGTGTTAAATTTGCTGCTGCAATGGAGAAAACACTTTTCCAGAAAATAGCTGATAAGGAAATACCGGCTGCAATGGTGTATGAAGATGAGCTTTGCGTAGCTTTTCGGGATATTACACCGGTGGCTCCGGTGCATGTGTTGCTGGTGCCGCGCAAGCCTATACCCAGCATTGAGGCGGCTGCGGCAGAAGATGCCGAGCTGCTGGCTCACCTGATGCTCAAGGTGGGTGAAATTGCCCGTGCAGAGGGTATTGCTGAGGGCGGATTCCGCACGGTGATGAACACCGGGGCCGCCGCCGGCCAAACCGTGCCGCACCTGCATATTCACATCATCGGCGGGCGAGATATGGAGTGGCCCCCGGGCTAGTCCGCCCGCTGTATCGGAATGCTGCCATGGCAGAGCTTCCTTTTATCAGACACAGTGAATGGGTGGATGCTCGCACGCTGGAGCTTGAGTTCCCCACCAACAGATTGCGCCTCTACTTTGCAGAGGCGGGGGTGGTGCGTTGCCGCTATGTATCTCACGCCGTGTTTGAGAACATACCCAGCTATGGTATTGCACCGGAGTATGAGTATGCCGAGGTTCCGCTTGAGGAGTCATTGGAGGATGCCTATCTTGAGGTGCGCACGCCGCGATTGGTGGTGCGTGTGCGCCGCGTGGATGGTGGCTTGGAGTTTTATGAGCGGGCCGGTGGCCACCTGCTGAGTGCCGATGCCGAGGGCATGGGGCACCGCTTGCAGGAGCGCACGGGCGATGAACTGGTGTGGGTGCTCAAACACCTGCCGGAGGAGGCTCACTTCTTCGGCCTCGGGGATAAACCCTGTGCGCTTAATTTGCGTGGGCGCCGCTTTGAAATGTGGGGGGCCGACCACTATAAGTTTCACCCCGACAGTGACCCGCTGTACAAGAGTATCCCCTTCTTCATGTGCCTCCATAAGGGCACTCAATACGGTATTTTCTTTGATAATACCATGCGCTCTTATTTCGATTTCGGTAAAGAGCGCGAGGATCGCCTGTTGTTCGGGGCAGATGGTGGGGTGATGGATTATTACTTCATCTGTGGCGAGGATGCGCTGGACACCGTGCAAACCTACACCCGCATGACGGGCTTGCCGCCGTTGCCGCCGCTGTGGGCATTGGGGTATCACCAAAGTAAATGGAGCTATTACCCCGAAAAAGCGGTAGATGATTTGGCCGGGGAATTCCGCAAGCGTCAAATTCCGTGTGATTGTATCCATTTGGACATTCACCACATGAAACAGTACCAAGCTCTCACGTGGGACCGTGTGCGTTTCCCTGACCCTCCGGGCATGATTAAACGCTTGGGCGACCAAGGCTTTAAGGTGGTGACCATTATAGACCCCGGTATCAAGATTAACCCTGATAATTATGTGTGGCGCAGTGGGCTGGAGCGCAATGTGTTCTGCCGTCGCCACGATGGCGCTTTGCTGGAGGGTGAGGTGTGGCCGGGCAGCTGCACATTCCCCGATTTTACGAACCCCGTGACCCGCTCTTGGTGGGCAGACCTCTTTAAGCGCCAAGTGGGGGAATACGGGGTGCGCGGTATTTGGACGGATATGAATGAGCCCGCCATTTTTCCCGACCGCACATTCCCGGACGACACGCGCCATAACTACGATGGTTTCTACTGCTCTCACCTCAAGGCTCACAATGTGTATGGCCAGTGCATGGCCAAGGCCACGCGCTTGGGGATGGAGATAGCCGCACCGCAGCGCCGTCCCTTTGTGTTGTCTCGCGCCGGTTTTGCCGGGTTGCAGCGTTGGGCTGCCACTTGGACGGGGGATAATTACTCTGACTGGGAGAACCTGAAAATGGCTAACCTGATGGTGCAGCGTTTGTCTGCAAGCGGTGTATCATTCTGCGGGGCAGATACGGGTGGCTTTTTGGGGCGCCCCACGCCCGAGCTGTTCTGCCGGTGGATGCAGATGGCGGCCTTCCATGTATTCTTCCGCAACCACAACAACGGCGAATACGGCGGGCAAGAGCCTTGGTGTTTCGGCCCCATGGTAGAGAGCTTGGTGCGCCAAGCCATAGGTGAGCGCTACCGTTTGTTGCCCTACCTGTATACGCAATTTTACCGGTATTCTACCAAAGGCACCCCCATCATCCGCTCCTTGGCGCTGATGTACCCGGAGAACACGGATACCTATTGGCGCAGCAGTGAGTTTTTCTTGGGCGATGCGCTGTATGTGGTTCCTGTACACCACCCCGGTGAGGGAGGGCGGTTCCTTTATGTGCCGCCGGGGCATTGGTATTCGTTGTGGAACGATGCGCCCGCCCCCGTGGCAGATGCCGAGGCTTGGGTGTCCACCACCATGTCGGCCATACCCGTGTTTGTGCGTGGTGGTAGTGTGGTGCCGCGTTGGCCCGTGCAGCAATATGTGGGTGAGTTGCCAAACCCGCCCGTTACCTTGGATTTGTGGTGGGCCCCGGAGACCACGGCAGAAAGTGAGCTGTATGAAGATGCCGGTGATGGCCTGGCACACCGCTTGGGGGATTACCAGTTGCACCGTTTCCGTTACAGCTCCGCCTCTCGCGAGCTGACCCTCAAACACCGTATGGAGGGCGATGCCACGCGCCGTAAAGATGCCTTTGAGCTGGCCTTGCACGCTTTGCCCCACACGGCTACGCCCGAGGCCATGGCTGATGGTGTGGCCTTGCAGGGCGCGTTTGATAATAAACACTTTTACCGTGTGCAGGTGCCTGCCGCTTTCCGTGAATTGAATATTAAATTTTAATCTGTCAAGGGCATGAAACGCGATACGTTGGATAAGATTGTGAACCGCTTGGAGCATCTGGAGGCGGATGAATTGCGGCATCTCTTCATGCGCTTGGCTTCCGAAAAAGGCTTATTGCAAGACGTATTTGATGCCTTGCGAGATGGCTTGGTACTCTTTGACTCTGAGGGTAATGCCTGCTTTGCCAACAAATCTGCCTGTGCCATGTTTAACAGGCCGCAGCATGAGCTGTTGCGTATGCCGTTCGAGCGCTTGGTTGGGGCCACTTGCACGTGGGAGGAACTTCGCGTCAGCGGGGTATCTATCACCCGTGACTTGCATGTGAATTATCCCGAGCCCCGGCATTACAATTTCCTGATGAGTCCCGTGGCCGAGGGGGCGGAGTATCTCTTGCTCATTCGAGATGATACGGAGAGCATTGTGCGGCATGAGGAAGACGCCGAGGCTGAGCAATTTAACCTTGTTACCTACATGGCCGGTGCCGTAGCGCATGAGATTGGGAACCCTCTCAATTCTCTGGGGCTTAATTTACAGCTGATGCAGCGCAAGTTGGCTAAGGCTGATGCCGATACGCGTAAAAAACTTTCCCCGTTGTTAGAGTCTGCCCTGGGTGAGACGCGGCGTTTGGATACGTTGTTGCGCCAGTTTTTGCAGTCCATGCGCCCCGGCAATATGCAGCGCGAAACAGTGCAGCTTAACGAAATTTTGGCCCACGTATTGCAGGTGCTTGAGCCTGAGATTGCCCCACGCGGCATAGCCGTGCAGCAGTCGCTCTCTGAGGATTTGCCGGAATTATGTGCCGATGGCGGGCAGCTCTTCCAAGCCTTTTACAATCTCATCCGCAATGCTTTTCAATCTATCCCCGGCGAGGGAGAGGGCGGTATTTATATTCAGACAGATTACAATGATACCGATGTGCGCGTGCTGATCGGTGATAACGGCTCAGGCATTTCTCATGAGGTGATGGGCAATATGTATGAGCCGTTCCGTACCACTAAGCGCAAGGGCAACGGTTTAGGCCTGCTTATTGTACGCCATATCATTAAAGAACACGGTGGCTCACTTTCGCTTGCGTCCAAAGAGGGTACGGGTACTACCGTGACCATTACCATCCCCCGTGCAGACCGCGTGGTGCGTCTGTTGCCCTCCTGAAGCGGGGACTTATCGGATCTCACTTTTGCGAGAAATAAATACCACACCTGCTGCGATGCACAGCACGGCAGCCACTTTTTGCCACGTGAGGATATCTACCCCCAGCAAAATGCCCACCGTAGCAGCAATAACGGGTTGTATGTAGTTGTAGGCAGCCACGGTAGACGGCTCCAAATGCCGTTGCCCTACAATCATCAGCAAGTAACTGATAAATGAGCCGAACAGCACAACATAAGCACTGCCCGCTATTTCAGCCATGCCCAAGTCGGTCCACGGTAGGGTGCAAACCTCATACACCCAGAGGGAAAGCGTTAATACGGCCGAGATGAGAAATAACCACCGCATCAGGATAACAGGATGGTATTTTTTGATAATGCCGCTGAAAAAGACAAAATAGCAAGAAGCTGAAAATTGTGAAAAAAGGCAAATGGCATCGCCCCAAGCACTGCCACTGCGGCCCCCTTGCATCTGAGACCCCGTTATCAGAATGATGGCCCCCGTAGCCGCTATCAGCAAACCGCCTATTTTTCTCGTGGTGACGGCTGCATGTAAAAATAAGGCCGACAGCACAAAGGTAAATACCGGGGTACTGGTGGTAATTACGCAGGCATTGGTGGGCGAGGTGTGTTGCACCCCGATGACGTAACAAAACTGGTTAATTCCCATGCCGCAAAGCGACATGATGATGAGATGCTTGCGGTCTTCTTTATCTATAACTTGTTGTGGCACCATGGGGGATATGAGCCAGAAGAGCGCCGCAGCCCCGCATAAACGAAACGCCGCCATGCTTACCCCTGTTATCATGCCACTCTCCATCGCCCACTTGCACATCGGGCTCATGAGCCCGAAACACAGAAACGCCGCCAGAGTAATCAAGTGCGCCCGTGTATGTGTCTGCCCATTCATGCTGCCCGCACCATAGCACAGTAGGGCGCTTTATGCAATCTTTATGTTGTGGTAGATGAAGCTTGCTTTTCGCACGCGGGCGCGCTATAATGCGCTCAGGCGTATGGATATGTCGATGAAATGCAGGATTGTGGGCAGTGTGCCGAATTGGGAGACATGGTGCCGCGAGGTGGTGAATGCGGACTTGCCTTGTGATTGGGTAGAGTTGCGTGTGGATGCCTTGCCTGCTGAGTTGAACGCGGAGGAGATTATGGATGTTTTACCGTGTGCCGGCGTGCTGTTAACGCCCCGCCATCAGAGCGAGGGTGGCTTGCGTGTGTGGCAGGCGGAAGAGCGCTTGCGCCTGACGCTGGATTTGTTGCCCATGGCTGTTGCCGTAGATTGGGAGGCTGCTTTGTTGCCTCAGGCTCAGGCTCTGGTGCAGGCTGCCAAGGCTCAGGGGATAACGCTGATTGCCTCTCACCACGATTTTGAAAAAACGCCTACCTTGGACGAAATGCTGGAGATTGAGTCCGCCGCCCGAGCTGCCGGGGCTGATATGGTAAAGTTTGCTTTCCGTGTTAAGTCTATGGATGATGTGCAGGTGGGGGTAGAGCTGCTGCGCCGCGCCACCGGCCCTATGGCGGTGATGGGTATGGATGCCATGTTCGGCCCGTTCAGTCGCATTTTGTATGCAGAGCATGGCTCTCAACTCATTTATGGTTATTTGGGGGATAAACCCACCGCGCCCGGGCAATGGAGTGCCGAGCGTTTCAGACGAGCTTTGAACCGATAAGAAAACGTATGGTAGATATCGTTCTTAATTCTTTTTTAGCCACTATACCGGTATTCGTATTCTTTGCTATCGGGTTTTGGCTGCGCCATAAAAAAGCGCTGGAGCCTCACCATGATAGTGTTATCATGCAGTTGGCCATGGATATAGGCTACCCCTGCCTGATTTTCTACAATATCATGAAATACATGGTGGTAGAGGCAGTGCCGGGTATTACTTCCTTTTCTTTTTCTGCCCAAGCCATAGCCTGTGCTTTTGCTGAGCTTTTATTGGGTGTATGTGCGGCGTGGGTTGTAGCCAAGTTGCTGCGCCTTAAAATAGGTACGGGGTTGCGCACCTTTACCTTGACCGCCGGTGTGCAGAACTATGCTTTCTTTGTCATCCCCATTATTCAGATGCTGTTCAGCGCCCCGGGAGACCCCACCATGGGGGTGCTCTTCATCCATAACATGGGCTGTGAGCTTTTTGTGTGGAGTCTCGGGGTGATTTTGATGTGCGGCGGGGCCTGTAATTTAAGGATTGGGCTTTTCCTGCGCGGGCCGCTGCTGGCAGTGTGTGTGTCGTTGCTTTTGGCGTGGAGCGGGGTAGGGCAATATGTGGCCCAGCCACCGGTCATGAAAGCAGCAGAGATGATTGGCGCCGTCGCCACGCCCATCTGTTTGATTTTGTTCGGCTGCTCCATGTATGACCTCACGCGCAACTTCCGTTGGCAGCCGCGCATGCTTATCTCGGGTATTGTGGCACGCCTGGTCTTGGCACCCATGTTGATATTGTTGCTGGCATGGGCCTTGCCCGTAGACCCCATTATCAAAAAAATCATGGTGATTCAGAGCGCGATACCCAGTGCCGTGATTCCCGTGATTTTGGCCAAACGCTTCGGGGGAATACCCGAAATCGGCACGCAGATTCTGCTCTCTACCACACTCTGTTCTTTCCTTACGCTGCCTGTTTGGTTGGCCGTAGGCAGTAAATTCGTAATTCCTTTGATGTAACATGTCTTTGCATAAACCTGAGATTCTCGCCCCTGCGGGCAACTGGGACTGCGTGCGTGCCGCCGTTGCCAACGGGGCAGATGCCGTTTACTTCGGGCTTGACCAATTCAATGCCCGCATGCGTGCCGATAATTTCACGCGCGAAGATTTGGCTACCTTGGTTCCCTTTTTGCATGAGTGCGGTGTGCGTGCATACGTGACCATGAACGTGCTCATTTTCCCTGCGGAGATGGCAGAGGCCATGGCCTATGTGGATGCGTTGGATGCCGCCGGGGTGGATGCCGTGATTGTGCAGGATTTGGGCTTGGCGGACCTCATTGCCCGCCATCGCCGAGAGGGGCGCCTCAACATAGAGCTGCATATCTCAACCCAAATGACGGTGAGCAGCCCGGAGGCCGTGCAGCTGGTAGATGCCCTCTTTGACCCACAGCAAATCGTACTCTCCCGCGAGCTCTCGCTCAAAGAAATTGAGGCTTGCGCCAAGGCCACAAGTAAACCCATTGAGGTGTTCTGTCACGGGGCTCTTTGCGTGGCATACTCGGGCCAGTGCCTTACCAGTGAATCCCTCGGCCAGCGCAGTGCCAATCGCGGTGAGTGTGCCCAAGCCTGCCGCATGCCGTATAAGCTGGAGGTGGATGGCCGCGTGCGAGACCTCGGGGAGCGCCGCTACGTGTTCTCACCGCAAGACTTGTGCGCGCTGGAGCGTGTGCCGCAAATGCTGGCTGCCGGGGTGCGCAGTTTCAAAATTGAGGGTCGCCTGAAAAGCCCTGCTTATGTAGCCGCTACCACGCGCGCCTATCGCCGCGCGTTAGATGCCGCTTTGCACGGGGCAGATGTGCCGCATACCGAACAGGCAGATTCTCTTTATGCCATGCAAATGGCCTTCTCCCGCGGGTTCTCGTTCGGTTGGCTGGAGGGTACGGACCACCCCTTGCTTACCCATGGCCGCTTCGGTAAAAAACGCGGGGCCTTGGCCGGGCGTATTGTTCGCTGCGGCGAGGGCTGGGTAGAACTGGCCGGCATGCCTGCCATGCCCATTGCTCCCGGCGATGGGTTTGTGATAGATGCCGGCCAAGACCGCAATGAAGAGCAGGGCGGCCGTATCTGGAAGGTGCAGGGCTCCCGCCTTTACTTCCACGGCAAAGGTAGCCGTATTGATTGGCGTTTTGTGCGCCCCGGAGATTTGCTGTGGAAAACCGCCGACCCCGCGCTGGAAAAACGCTTGCATGCAACGTGGTGCAATTTTGCCCGTAAGGTAGAGGCCCCCTCTGCCTCGCTGGATATCCATTTTGCGGGCCGTATCGGGGCGCAGCTTACCGCCTCTTGCCGTGGTGTCACCGTGGGTAGTGGGCAACCGCTGGAGGCTGCGGAAAAACGCCCGCTCACGCCCGAGGTGATAGAGGCGCAATTCTCCCGCATGGGCGGTACCGGCTATACCTTGGGGCAATGCACCTATGCGTTGGAATCCGGCCTCATGCTCCCCCTGAGCCTCCTCAACCGCATGCGCCGTGAATTGATTGAAAAACTGCCGGCGGCAGTGGGCGAGCCGGCGCCGTCTCGCGACCCGCTGCCTGCCCCGGATTGGTCCCGAAACTTCCCCCCGTTGCGGGCTGCGGAAAAGTACAAGCTCTCCGTCCTGTGCCGTGAACCGGAGCAAGCCATTGCCGCCGCCGCCGCCGGTATCAAACGCATTTATCTTGACTTTACCGACCTCAAGCAACTGGCTCCCGTCACCGCACAGCTGCGCCGTGAGTACCCCGCTACTGCCGTGTGGATTGCCACCCTGCGTATCATGAAGCCCAAAGAGAGCGGCTATTTCCGCTTTATCAATGAGGCTGCCCCCGATGGTGTGCTGGTGCGCAACCTCGGGGCTGCGCTGTATTTTCGAGAGAAAGGCCTGCCCATGGTGGCCGATTTCTCGCTCAACGCGGCCAACCCGCAGAGCGTGTTGTTGCTGCGTGAGCTGGGCATGCGTGCCGTGACCGTCTCTTACGACCTCAACGCCCACCAGCTTGTTGACCTGTTGCGCAGTGGTTGCGGCCCTGAGCTGGAGCTGACCCTGCACCAGCACATCCCCATGTTCCATACCGAGCATTGCGTGTTCTGCACCTTCCTTTCCCAAGGGCATAACTTTAAGGATTGCGGCCGCCCCTGTGAGCATCACCGCGTGCGCGTGATGGACCGTACCTATGCCATGCACTACCTGCGCAGTGACGAGGGTTGCCGCAACACGCTCTTCAATGGTAAAGCCCAAACCGCTGCCCGTTATGCTGCCGGTATGCGCCGCGCCGGGCTCTCTCGCTTCCGTCTGGAGCTGCTGGAGGAATCCCCCGAGCAAACCACCCGCCTCATTGAGTCTTACCGTGACCTCCTTAGGGGGAAACTCACCCCCGATGCGCTTATGGAGAAACTCGACCTCCTGGACCGCATCGGCGTGACGGAAACCAAGTAGTCGGTTAGCAAATCACAGAAAAGGCCGTTGTTTCATGCAAACAACGGCCTATGTGTTAGAAAGTGGTTACCTTCTTCTTACTTGCGGCGGCGGCGTACTGCCAAGCCGGCCAGAGCAAGCAGCGAAAGCGTAGCCGTGGTGGGCTCGGGGACAGCATTCAAGGCTGTGCTGCCGTTTGCCAATGAGGCAATTTCTCTCTCATCAAGAACACGATTCCAGATGGCTAAGTCGTCAAATTGAGCGTTAGCTCGGCGACTGCCATCCCCCCAAAGACTTCCAAGCTGGAAATTATTGAGATTACCGTTTGCAGAATATGCGAGTGTGGCTGTGTAACCGTTGATATTGAGGGTTAAATTTTGTCCGTCACCGGTAACGATGATGTTAGCCCAGCTATCATTGCCTTTGATTGCGCTTCTGGCGCTATCTTCGGTTAATTCGAGAGTTTGATTATTAGGGCAATATATGCAGGTGTCACTACCATTGCCGGGGTTTTCGGTTTGCATATTTAATTGACCGAAAGAACCGAGGTTCATGGAGAATAAGGTTGTGTAATCTGCTGCGACTGCTCTTACCTTGAAAGATAAGGTGAAAGAGTTGGCGGAGATATTCATATCCCCCATCCCGTTGTAGAAATCCATATTTCCGCCCTCGTAGTGGGTTTTGACGTATCCATTGCCATCTACACCGCCGGAGGCTACCATGTTGTTATCGGAAAGCCCGGTGTTGACCCCACCGCTGAAACCTGTGTAAGATGTATAACCTGTATTGCCGTTATCAAAAGTCCAAACAGCAACCATGCCGTCGGTGATTTCACCGGCTCCGGATATACCGGCCAAAGCCATAAGAGCTATGAGTGTTTTTTTCATGTTTTTGATATTGTTGATGTGTTTTGGAGATGCCGGTTCTTAAACAAAATCACCTATTCCCTCGCGCGTCGGGATAAGGAGTGTTTTTTAAGACCTACTCGCGGGCACGATTCTATCTCTTTTTGAATGAGTAAACACGTTAATAATAATATTACAATGTCTTATAACGATTATATGATAAAATATTTTATAGTTTTACATAACGAAAAAGAATATAAAGCAATAAAAGCAATAAAAGCATCGATTTTGCACTTGTCATCTCATTCAAAATACTGTACACTACGCCTAGTGGCTTCGGCACAGGTCTCTCTGCATCCCGACGCGCGTGGGAACGGGTACCCCTGTAACGGGCAACACCTTTTTAGTCAATCATTACATCATACTAATCATGAAAAAGACGCTTATAGCTCTTATGGCTCTGGCCGGTGTGGCCGTGGCTGACGTGACCCTAGTTGAGATGGATTTCACCACTCTCACGGGCAATTCCAACGATAACCTCCCCGCCGGCTGGTCCGCCGGTCAGTACAATGGTAACGGTAATGTTCCCTACTACACGTTCGGCGAGAATGGTGCTGTGGTGGGACAGCCTTGGAAGCAAAACTACCTTTTCACCAATCTGAACATTGACTCTCAGGAGAAAGCCACCATCTCTTTCACTCTGTACAATAGTGGTGAGGACACCGGCAACATGTTCTACCTGAGCTCCGGCACATACAGCATCGTTATCGGCAATTCCTATAATTCCAACAGTGAGATTTACGTTGGCACGCTGAATGAGGCTGTAGGCCGTGATTACGTCTGTTTCCAGCCTAATACCAAGATTAATCCCACCGTACTCGCCAATACCACCAATTACAATGTCAGCGGCGACATCTCCTACACCCTGACCATGTTGGACGGCAACATGACCATCGATGTAACTGTTGGCGATGGTGGCAAATGGAGCACAACTATCCAAGGTATGGATGATGTGATGTTCAATCAGATTGGTTTCCTCACCGATGGCGCAACGGGTACCGCCGGTGTTAAAGATGTCACCGTCTCCGTTCCCGAGCCGACCACGGCTACGCTTTCTCTGCTTGCTCTTGCCGGTTTGGCTGTACGCCGTCGCCGTAAGTAAGAAAAAGCAAAACTCCTTATTGATGAAAAGGCCGTTGTTTCCATGAAACAACGGCCTTTTACATGACGAGGATTCCCAATACTGCTGATTACTTGTTTTTCATTACGCCGATGCGGCCCGGGAGGTTGAGTTTTTTATACGCGCATATCACAAGGAAAATGTGATTGCAGCAGGGCGCACAAAAGAGGTGATGCTGAGGACTCTCTCTGCTGTTATCTGGGACCGATTTTGATAAGCACCTGATTGCCGGAAGTGCGGATGCTGCCTGGGGCGGGCCAGATGGGCATGGCCTCGAAGAGTTCGGCGTGTTGCTCCAGCTCTTGCGGGGTGGCAATGCGCATGTGGGTGAGTTTGAGGTAGCGCAGGTAATATTGGATGAAATAGGCCCATACCAGGGTGTGGTCGGATGCGTTTTCCGATACATGCTCGCGGCGCATGGGTTCACCCAGCAGGATGACATTGGCCTGTTGCAGGCCGGCATCCAGCGCGGCGGCGTTGGCGGCGCTGCGCATTTCTCGCATCTCAGCCATGCTGATGTCAAAGTAGCGGGCCTCATTGCGTGCCCATTCGGCATTGGTGTAAAGTCCTTTGATGAGGATGAAACCCAGCAGGAGAAGCAAGCGTTGTTGGGTGCGGGGGCAGCGAGGCGTGGCAACAAAGAGCCCCCAGAAACCTGCGAGCATAACCGGCTCTGCAATGAAGGTCCACGGCGTTTGCTGGCGCAGCAACACGAACCCCAAGGCATAGGGGGTGATGCAGAGGAGCAGCATCATGCCGATGGGGAGTAGGGCGCGGCGCTTGCCCAAGCGGGCGCGGAAATCCTTAGCCAATGCCACCAAGGCGATGAGTGCGGTGAGGCTGACCCATTGGCCCCAATAGCCAATCATGAAAACACGCAAGAGGATATCCAGCTTTTCTTCTGCCGTGCCGTTGAGGAATTGCGGCCAGCAGGTAAGGCTGCTTTGGTAGCCGCTGGCGTAAGCCAGTTGCTCTTGGGTGACAAAGGGAAGATGCACGGCAGCTGTTTTAATGAGCAACCACGCTGCAGCGGCGCAGAACCCCATGAGGATGAAACGCCCGAGGCGGTGGAGAGCCCCGCTGCTTTCACCCGATTGGAGGCGACGCAGCTCCACCACAAGGAATAAGGCGGCAAAATAAAAACAGGTGGCTTGGTAGGTGCCGAACGCAAAACACAGCAGGGCCGTGCCGAGCAGTTGCGCTTGGGTGCCCTTGTGTTGCAGCAGCCACACTGCCCCCGTAACACACAGGAAGCTGGCTGCCACTACATCACACAAGAAACTGAATTGCAGCATGTGGTTGAACTGGATGCACCCCAGATAAAAACCACCGTATACCAAACGCTGAAAAGGCCCTGTGAGTTTTAAGAGATGGGTTTGGAAGATAATGACGGCTGACAGCAACAGGCCGCTGATAATGCCGGCAGCCCATACACAGGCCCCCAGTCCGAAGACACCGCGCCACAGTACGATTCCCCAGCGTCCCGCTGCGGCATACAGCCCGGTTTCTTCGCCGTTAAAGTCATACAGGTCATCGCCGTACATGCCCAGTCTCAGCACGCTGTATCCGTATACCAAGGCAAAGATGCAGAAATAAAGGACAAACCACGGCCCCTCTTCACGGAGAAGCCGACGGTGCCATGGTTGAGACTGGGGGGAGAGGGGCATATAACGGTGTGCGATGTGTTGAAAAGAAAAGCCCTGCAGCTATGGGTGCCGCAGGGCTTGAGAAACAAAATCCGGAATCAGTGCGGAACGGCGATGGTTTGCTCGCGGTCCGGGCCCACGCCTACGGTGCCTACGGGGCAACCGATGATTTCGCCGAAGCGTTTGACGTAAGCCTTGCAGTTCTCGGGCAGCTCATCCCACGTGGTGCACTTGCTGGTGTCTTGCAGCCAGCCGGGCAGCTCTTCGTAGATGGGCTCGCAGGCCTCCCACTCCTCGATGAGGGCAGGGGGGAACTCCAGCACTTGGTCGCCCAAGCGGTAGGCCGTGCAAATCTTGATGGTCTTCATTTCGTCCAACCCGTCAAGGTTGGTCATGGCCATTTCATCAAAGCCGTTGAACATGGAGGAGTAGCGCAGTACTACGCCGTCTGCCCAGCCGCAGCGACGCGGGCGGCCGGTGGTGGCACCGAACTCGCGGCCCAAGCCGTGCAGATAGTCACCGATTTCATCATCCTCGGTAGCAAAGGGGCCGGCACCCACGCGGGTGGTGTAGGCCTTGCACACGCCGATGATGTGGTCAATGCGGGTGGGGGCTACGCCGGAACCCGTGCAGCAGCCACCGGCACTGGTGTTGGAGCTGGTGACGAACGGGTACGTGCCGAAGTCGATGTCAAGCATGGCGCCCTGAGCACCCTCAAAGAGAATGGTCTTGCCTTCTTTTGCTGCTTTGTTGAGTACGGGGATGGTGTTGCAGATGTGCGGGCGCAGCACGTTGGCTGCGGCGATAACGGCCTCAAGCGTTACGTTGGGGTCGGCAGCAGGCCAACCGAGACGCTCCAATTCCTCATTAGCGGTTTTGATGCGGGCCTTCAGTACGGTGACAAGGCGGTCGGGATCCACAAAGTCAGCCATGCGAATACCAACGCGGCGAGCTTTGTCGGCATAGGTGGGGCCGATACCCTGCTTAGTGGTGCCGATTTTCTGGTCGCCGAGCGCTTCTTCTTGTGCGGCGTCAATCTCACGATGGATGGGCAGCACCACGTGGGCGCGGTCTGAGATGAGCAGGTTGGCGGGGGAAATCTCTACGCCTTCTGCACGCAGGTATTCAATCTCTTCTACCAGAGAGGTGGGGTTGATAACAACACCGTTGCCGATGACATTGACCTTGCCCGGCCACAAGATGCCGGAGGGAATAAGGTGCAGTACATATTTTTTACCCTTGGCAATCACCGTATGGCCGGCATTGCTGCCACCCTGACTGCGGGCTACGTAATCTGCTGTTTCGGTAAGGAAGTCAATGACTTTGCCTTTGCCTTCATCGCCCCACTGGGAGCCTATGACTAATGTATTCATGTCTGCTTTTATGGAGTTGGTCGCCGGGGGATTAAGCCTTGGCGGCCTGAATCATCTTGGTGATTTCGGTGAAATAGGAGTCGTACTCTTTGGGCCCGGCAATGTCGGCGGGCTGATATTGTACGGTAAAGATGGGCAGGCTCTTGTGCTTGAGGGCTGCAACGGTGTTGTCGTTCATGTTGGTTTGTACCACCTCCAGCTCGGCGGGCAGGCTGTCTGCCACCACCGTGAAGCTTTCATTTTGTGTGGTAATCAACACGTGGCCGATGCGCTCATCTTTCACGGGCTGGTTGGCACCGTGGTGGCCGAACGGAAGCTTGGTAATCTTGCCCCCGAAAGCCTGGGCTACCAGCATGTGGCCCATGCCGTGGCCGAAGACGGGAAGCTTGGTTGCCAGTTCTGCAATCTCGGTGCTTACGGCGCTGAGGACGGAGGCATCGCCGGGGCCGCCGGAAAGGTAGACGGCATCGGGTTGCATGGCCAGTACCTCTGCGGCCTTGGTGCCGGCGGGTACTACGGTGCATTCAAAACCATGGCGGCGCAGGGTGGCAAGCACGCTGCGGGTTACGCCGAAATCATATACCACCATTTTGCCGGTAGCGGCGGGCAGCTCGCAGTAGTTGGTCATGTCGCCGGCAGTCTTGTTGGGCAATTTCCAAGCGCGTGACTCGCCCTCCCAAAGGTAGGGGGCTGCGGTTGTTACGGTGCTGACCAAATCTGCGCCTTCAAGGGCGGGGGCGGCTTTGGCGGCGGCAACCGCTTCTTCGGCGCTCAGTTCAGTGGTGACGCAGCCACGCATGGAGCCGTTGTCGCGAATGTGCGTGGCAATGGCGCGGCAATCTACACCGGCCAAGCCCACCATGCCATGGCGGGCCATCCAGCTGCCCATGTCCTCTTGGGAGTTCCAATTGCTGTGCAGGCGGGCAAGCTCCGCAACGATGAGAGCATTTGCCTGAGGGCGTGCGCTTTCGTTGTCCATCTCACAAACACCGTAGTTACCGATGAGAGGATAGGTCATAACCGGAATCAAACCGCGGCAGGCGGGATCCGTAATAAGCTCTTGGTAGCCGGCTACGGCGGTGTTAAAGCATACTTCGCCAGTTGCTGTGCCGGTCGCCCCGATGGAGCTGCCTTCAAATATCGTTCCGTCTTCGAGTGCAAGAATAGCTTTCATGCGTTTTTTCTTTTAAGCCGTGCAATCTTATCAAATTTACGTTCTGTTAGCAAGGCTTATTCTGCGTATGCACTAAATTTGTGCGTGCGCGAGACCTCAAATGTTCAAGTTAGCTGTAAAATTCGTCATTTTAAACAAGAATGCTTGCAATGCCGGAGAATTTGTGGTTATAATACGGCATGGAATATCATGCTTGCGAGCTTTCGTGAGCGGCCCATCTTCAGAAACAACAAAAAACACAGAG
Source organism: Akkermansia sp. (assembly GCA_017549485.1). Classification (GTDB taxonomy): domain Bacteria; phylum Verrucomicrobiota; class Verrucomicrobiia; order Verrucomicrobiales; family Akkermansiaceae; genus Akkermansia. The sequence goes on along the minus strand of JAFYUT010000027.1, from coordinate 59,043 downwards.
AATTATGGAAGACCAAGAAATCAAGAAAGAGGTAGCAGCTGCTCCCACCAGCGATACGAAAGATCGTCTTGCTGCCGCTCGCGAGTATGCCGTAGCTCAGTACGACAAGATTCGCCGTGCCGCTGCTCAGCAGCTTGACCACGTGCGCAAGTACACCCAAGATGCCCGCGTGCAAATCAACGAGGGGTGGGATGTTACCTGCACCAAGGCTAAGGATTTGCACAAGGCCGGTGAGGAGTACGTAAAGGCTCACCCCACGGGCACCGTGCTCGGTGGTCTTGGCTTGGGTATCATTATCGGCTTGCTGCTCGGTGGCTCCCGCCGCTGATGCTGTGTAACGGGGCGGTGGCTGTTGCCTTTGCCGCCCCCGGCCTGTCCTTTAATCGGTATCTCGGATGTCATTATTTTCATTCAGAAAACCTAAGGTGATTACCACCCTGCAAGAGCAGGGTGGTGACCTTGTTGATGACGTCCGCAAGGCAGCCCGATACACCGCCTCACATGCCCGCTCATTGTTGGCATTGCTCAAAGTGGAGTTGGCGGAGTATGTGGCGCAGCAATCTCGCCGTGCCGTGTTGTTTGCGGCTGCGGGCGTGATGCTTTTGTTTGCGTATGCGCTGTTGTGTGTATGGCTCTGTGTGGTGTTGAATATGTGGTTGGCCTCATGGGCGGTATCGGTAGCTATTGTTTTGCTGCTTAACGCTGTGCCGGGGCTTATTCTTGCCATGATGGCGTTGCGCGCTAAACCGGCTCCTTTGGCTGAGTCTACTCGCCGAGAGCTTAAAAATGATTTGGAATGTCTCAGAATTCTGCTCAGCAACGAAAAAACAAAATCCTGATGCAACTTGCAGAGGATCGCGTCCGCGTATTGACCGCAGTGGACGACATGAGAGCACATGCCGGCGCATGTGCCAAGTCTTTGTATTTGCATAATTCTGTTGTGCGAAAAGCGTTGGTGGCCCTTTCGTCTGCTTCTATGGCCACGCTTTCATTTTTGGTGTTCCGCAAAAAGGAGAAAGCGGATACTCCGCGTGTGTCCTCCGGCGTGGGGGCAGGGCGCTATTTTTCCGCTAAGCTGGCAACGGCGGTGTTGATTCCGTGGTTGCGTAAGGTATTGGTGGGGGCTGAGCCCGCACGGCCGTGTAAAAAAGGGATTTTTCATAAATTGATATCTCGCTCATAAAGTTTACCTCCTTTCAATTATTCTCTCTCTTCTTAATAATGAAAAAAGTTTTCGTATCAGGTGCATTTAATGTTCTGCATGCCGGGCATATTCAGTTTTTTAAAGAAGCCCGTGCATTGGGGGATTATTTGATTGTTTCATACCCGCCTGCCGATTTGCTGTGGAAGCTGTATGAAAAGAAATCTGTGTTGGAGGACGCAGATAAGCAAGCCGTGCTTGCCTCGGTTTCATACATTGATGAGGTTGTTTTATCGACCGATGAAGATGCGGCGCTGTCTTTCCGCTCCGCATTTCTTCAAATTCGCCCGGATATTTTGGCCGTAACGACGGATGACCTTTATATAGACGCCAAGCGTTGCCTGTGCCAAGAGGTAGGGGCACAGTTGGTGGTATTGCCCAAATCTGCCCCGGAGGGTAAGGCTACCAGCAGTACGCAGGTGGTAGAGCGTATTAAAGCCCCCATCCATGTGCCGTTGCGTGTGGATTTTGCCGGTGGCTGGCTTGATGTGCCGGAAAATGCCATACCCGGTGAATTTGTGGTGAATTGCTCCGTATCTCCCACGGTGTCTCTCAAAGAGTGGAACTACCGCCAAGGTGCCGGCATGGGCGGCAGCGGCGGTTGGAGTGTGCTTAACGGCTGGGACCCCGTGAAGTCTGAGCTGGGCTTGGGCGTGGGCTGGCAAGACCCTGCCGTTATTGCCGAGACCGGTGCTTGCGTGTGGCTCTCGGGCCCCAAGCCTGTGCTGGATTTCAAAAATACCGGTGAATTCCTGCGTGGTCGCATGGCTGTGTTTGATACCTGCATCAAGCATGATACCCCCGGTTTGGCTGCGTTGAATCGTAACTTCAACAAAATTGCCAAGGCTGCGCGTGTGGCTCGCTTGGGTGTGCAGGAGCAAGATGTGTCTGTACTCGCCGTGGGTGTGCAGCTCAGCTATCAGGTGCAGTTAGATGAAGGCATGCAGCCCTTGGAGCCCATCGGTGAATCCATTGCGCACAAGTATTGCGGTGGCGGGCATGGCGGCTATGCTCTTTACCTGTATGAGACCCCCGAGGCGCGTGCTGCCGCGTTGGAATCTTGCGAATACCTTTACCCCATTGAGCCGTACTGCCGCACCTTCGGTAAAGATGAACAGGTGCCGTGGGAACCCAAGTATGTGGAGCGTCTGCGCCGTCAGAATGTTCATAAAGATAATTTTTAATACAAATCATATCTCTCTTCAATATGCCTAAAGTTTTTGTATCAGGTTGTTTTGATGTGCTGCACAGCGGCCATATCGCGTTCTTGGAAGAGGCCGCGAGCTATGGTGATGTGTATGTCTCGCTCGGGTCGGATGAAACCGTGTGGCAACTCAAAAACCGCAAGACCATGTATAATGAGCAAGAGCGTAAATATATGCTTGAGGCCATTCGTTATGTGAAAGCCGTCTACATCGGCCCCGATACCGGTAAAATCCTTGATTTTGCCCCGTTGCTGGATGAAATCAAACCGGATATCTTCTTTGTGAATGAAGATGGCACGGGCGATGAGAAAAAAGCCTTTGTTGAGTCTAAGGGAATTCGCTATGTGACCAGTTCTCGCATACCGCATGGGAATCTCCCCGTGCGCTCTACCACCAGTATACGCCAAACTATCGGAAAATGAATACCAGTGGCATAACTTATGAGGTGGGTGACCAAGGGGAACGCCCTTGGGGTGAGTGGCAGGTTTTGGACAAACAATCTCACGTTGTTGTCAAAAAGATTCTCGTTTATCCCGGTGAGCGCTTGTCTTTGCAGCGCCACCAGCACCGTACCGAGCGTTGGATTGTGACAGAGGGTGAGGCTACTGCCTATTGCGATGGTAATGTAACCACGCTCTCCGTCGGGGAGTCTATCTGGATTCCCAAGCGTAGTATTCACCGCCTCAGTAATGAAGGTGCCGGCCCCTTGGCCCTTATTGAAATTCAGCTTGGTGATATCCTCACCGAGGAGGATATTGAGCGTTTTACCGACGACTACGGTAGAGTAGAATAACAGGCTTGCAAATTATGTCAGAGTTCCAAGGTAAGGACCATCCGGTGTGGGATTTGGTAGGGGGACTTCAAGTTATCAACTTGGATTCCTTCCCGGAAAGAATCACACAGTTTCTTGAGGATAACCGGGCATCTGTTCCCGCTGAGAAGGTGCACCGCCTTGTTGCGATAGACGGTAGAAAATTGCCGGGATTCGGTGAGCCTCCTTGGTTTATGCCCCGTACCATGGAGCGTGCCTATTTTTGGGGCGGTACAGGTGGTTGTGCGCTTTCTCACCGCAAGGCCATTGAAGAGGCCAAAGCTGCCGGGTGGAAAAATGTGCTGGTTTTGGAGGACGATGTTAAAATCCTGAATAATCCCGGTGCTTTGGACATGTTTGAATACGCCCTCAAGAATTTGACGGGTAAGTACATGCTTTATCTCGGCTATAGCCGCCCTACGCCGTATGGCCGAAAAGTCTACTCTGAGGGGACTCATGCGCTGTGGAAAACGGAGGGCGTTTTGGCCGGTTATGGCTATTTGGTGCCCGAGAGCATGTACGATGAGATTCTCGAAAGAATGCCGACGGAGGAAACGGTGTGGGAGTGGCTCTCCAAATACCGCGCCGTTGATTCATTCTATCGTGATAATATTGCACCGTTGAGAGGTGTTAAGGTGTATATGGTTCAGCCGGATTTGATTGACCATGTAGATGGCGTGTCCAGCATTGCCAATACGTATACCAGTACGGCACACCACCAGAAGAGCACCGAGCCCTACAGCTATTCGTCTTTTGCCGGTATATGGCACCTGATTTGTTATCCGTTCTGGAAGCTTAAAATCAAATTGAACTCAAGGAGAACCCACCGCCGCGCCCTCAAAGGTGGGTTCCCGGGCTTCCGAAAACGCAAGAAATGACGCCGAAACCGCAAAAATACACGCTCTGTCATTGATTATGCTTGATTTTCGCCCCGTTTGGGGGCATATTAAGGGCTCACATCTATATTATGTCTGAACAGAAAGAACGCAAGACACTGGAAGAACGCAATCAGGCTAGCGATTTGGAGCGCCTGCGCCACTCATGTGCGCACGTGCTGGCCGCAGCCATTTGCCGTATCTGGCCGCAGGCTCAGCTCGCCGCCGGCCCTGCCGTTGAAAACGGCTTCTATTATGACATTGAACTTGACCACAACATCTCTTCCTCAGAGTTTGAGCTGATTGAGGCTGAGATGAAGAAAATCGTCAAGGAAAATCAGACATTTGAGCGAACTACCGTTACCCGTGCTGAAGCCATGCAGATGGCTCAGTCCGGTGAGCTGGGCTCCGTAGGCCCGCGTGATGTTGCCTCCAAATTTAAGGTAGACCTGCTCAATCGTATCCCCGAAGATGAGGAGATTTCCATTTACCGCAACGGTGATTTCACAGACCTGTGCGCCGGTCCTCACGTAGGCCGTACCGGTAACTGCAAGGCTTTCAAGGTGATGAGCGTGGCTTCCGCCTATTATCAGGGTGATGCCAACGGCCCCCGCCTGCAGCGTATTTACGGTACCTGTTTCCCCAACCGCACACAGTTGGATGAGCACCTTGCCCGTTTGGAGGAAGCCCGCAAGCGCGACCACCGCAAGTTGGGCCGTGAGATGGGCCTCTTCACCATTGACGAGATGGTAGGCCAAGGCCTTATCCTCTGGAAACCCAAGGGCGCTATCGTTCGCCGCGAGTTGCAGGACTTCATCACTGAGGAGCTTGACCGCATCGGCTACTCTCAGGTGTATACCCCGCATATCGGTAAGTTGGATTTGTACATGACCTCCGGCCACTGGGAGCACTACAAGGAGAGCCAGTTCCCGCCCATCCCCGACCCGGACGATTTCAAGAAGCTGCGTGACGAGCACGCCAGCTGTGCAGACTTGTTCAATGCGCTTGATACCAAGACTATCACCGGTTTCATGCTCAAGCCCATGAACTGCCCGCACCATATCCGCATTTACGACAGCGAGCCGCACTCCTACCGCGACCTGCCCGTGCGTTTGGCAGAGTTCGGTACCGTGTACCGCTGGGAGCAGAGCGGTGAGCTGGGGGGTATGACCCGCGTGCGTGGCTTTACGCAGGATGATGCTCACATCTTCTGCCGCCCCGACCAAATCAAGCAAGAGGTGCAGCAGTGCATCGGTATTGTGAAACATATTCTCGGTACCTTGCAGATGAATGATTACCGCGTGCGCCTTTCCTTGCGCGATAAGGATTACACCGATCCCAAGTACGTGGGTACTATTGAGAACTGGCAGCTTGCCGAGCAATCTCTGCGCGAGGTGCTTACCGAGAATGGTTTTGACTACATTGAGGCTGAGAATGAGGCTGCTTTCTACGGCCCCAAGATTGACTTCATTGTACGCGATGTTATCGGCCGCGATTGGCAGCTCGGTACCGTGCAGGTAGACTACAACCTGCCTGAGCGTTTCAACCTCTCATACACCGGTACCGACAACAAGCCTCACCGTCCCATTATGATTCACCGCGCCCCCTTCGGCTCCATGGAGCGCTTCACCGGCTTGCTTATTGAGCACTTTGCCGGTAAGTTCCCCACTTGGCTTGCCCCCGAGCAGGTGCGCGTGCTGCCTATCTCCGACAAAGTTGCAGACTTTGCCGAGGGTGTGCGCAAGGCGCTGGCCGCCAAGAGCGTGCGCGTCACTCTTGACGATGCTCCCGATAAAATCGGTGCCAAGATTCGCAATGCCCGCTTAGACCGCGTGCCCTACATGGTAGTGGTTGGTCAGCGTGAGGCCGAGCAGGGCTTGGTATCCATCCGCCACCGCGAGCTTGATGTCGTAGGCACCATGCCCGTAGAGACGTTCGTTGAGGCTGTTTGCGCTGAAATTGATGCCCGTCTCATCAAACCGGCGCTTGAACCCGAAACAAAGGAGGCTCCTCAGCAGTAACTCCGTAATCTTTCAGGTCGGGGGGCGCCCTGAGTTGCTCTCCGACCCCTGAATCACACCATACAGACAAAACCAAGAAACACATACACGTGTCCGCACCACAAAAAAATAATAACCCCGGCAATCGCGCTACTCGTCGTGATCAGAATGCCAAAACCCCGCAGACGCGCGTCAATGACCGCATCCGCGCTCCCAGAGTCCGAGTCGTCACCGCTACGGGTGAGCAGCTCGGCGTCATGTCCACCCGAGATGCCTTGATTAAGGCTAAAGAAATCGGGCTCGATCTTGTAGAAGTTGCTCCCAATGCAGACCCGCCTGTTTGCCGTCTTATCGACTACGGTAAGTACAAGTACATGCTGGCCAAGCAGCAGAAGAACAACAAGACGAAAGCCGTGCGCATGAAGGAAATCAAATTGCGCATCGGTACCGATGTGAATGATTACAACGTCAAGATGGCACGTTCTGAGCAGTTCTTGGATCATGGTCACAAGGTGCGCTTCCAACTCCGCTTCCGTGGCCGCGAAAATGCTCACCAGCAGCTCGGCTTGGAGGTGATGGCTAAGGTGATGGAAGACCTGCGTACCATGGGTAAGGTAGACCAGCCTGCCAAGCTTGCCGGCAACACCGTTACCATGGTGCTTACCCCGCTGCCCCAAGGCCAGCGCGTCAAGAAGTTCAAAAAGTACGAGGAAGACGATTTCGATGCCGATTCTGCCGAGTTCGACGCCTCCGACGACGAATAATCCTTTCTCTGATACTGATTCAACCAAAAAAGCCAACCGATTGATTCGGTTGGCTTTTTCATTGAACTGTTGTTGCTGGCTATCAGGCCAAGTAGCCGATGAAGGGCAGGTTGCGGTATTTACCGTTATAATCCAACCCGTAGCCTACCAAGAAGTAATCATCGCAGTGCAGGGCGCAGAAGTCGGCCTCGCAATCATGTTCGCGGCGGCCGGTCTTGGTAACGGCAACGGTGCTGGCTACCATAGATGCGCCGTTTTCACGCAAGGTGTTACACACCTCTTTCATGGTAAGGCCGGTATCCAGCACGTCATCAATCACCAGTACTTTTTTACCCTTACAATCAGGCAGGGCGCTGTGCCATTTTAATTTGCCCGTGCTGTCGGTGCCTTCGTAGCTGGAAATACGGATGGTTTGTAACTCAAAATTACAGGGCAGGCAGCGCAGCAAATCGGCTGCATACCAGATGGCGCCGTTGAGCAAGCAAAGGGCAATCACAGGTTCTGTGTCACCGAAGCGCTGCTTAATGTCTTTGGCTACGCGGTGTACGGCCTCGGCTACCTGTTCTTCCGTGTAAAGTGTGTGAAGTTCCATGTAAGTAGAATGGCGGTTGTTTAAATCTTATCAGGCTGAATGGGTGGTATCAGAGTCGGTTTTGATACCTCGGCTGCGTTCAATAAGTTTGTCCCAATACGGGAAGAATCGGAAATAGGCTCCGATAATGAAACCTATAGAGGCGGCGCAGATGAGGGAGCCCTCTCGTACACCTACTACCTCGCCGAAGAGAATCAGAGATGCTACAACAGCCAAAGCAATCATGGCGCAATCTACGCTTACTTTTACGCGGCTGAAATTCCACCCGAATCTTTTGCTGAGGGCCAAGCACAAGCCCTCTGCTGATAACGGTACCATATCGGCTTTCACGTAAGTGAAAATACCGAATGCAGAGACAAAGCATGCTAAGATGGTGTAGCCGATGGCTGCGGCATAGTTCGGTACGGGAAGCAAAGAGGTATAGCTCATGCAACCATCCAGCATCAAGCCCAGCAGCAGACCCATGGCAATCTGCAAAAGTTGTACGGGCTTATATTGGCTGCGCAATATCGCAATTTGCAGAAACACCAGCAATATGTGTATGCATATCAGGGTGCGGCCCACGGTGAAAAACTCAACCCCTGCTTGGGTGGAAAAAATATGAGTAACCAACGCCGGACTGGTGATGGCATCTGTTCCCAAGTTTGCAATTACTGTAAATGCAATGCCTTGTGCCAGTATATACAGGCCTGCCAGCATCAGGCAGAAACGTAAAAACAGTTCTTTGACGGAGCGAGATGTTTCCATGTTGATTATATGTAGAGATGGTGTGAGACGGAGAGAGCTATCTCGAGCTATTGCTGCTCGCCCCATTAAAACACAAATGCGCTTGAATGTCAAACGCAAAACACTCTATTTGCGGCAAACGCAGCCTGAATGTTCATTGCGGGGGGCGTCTGCCGTGAATAGAGTGAGGTTTGCCGGCTGTATAGAGGTTATTTTATGGGGTTATGGCATACCCGGGAGCGTTAAGGCATCTATGGCCGCTAATACCTCTGCCGGCAGCGGTGCTTGCCCTGCAGCGGCGGCGCATTGCTCCAGCTGTTGCACGGTGCGCGCCCCGATGAGTACCGATGTTACCTCCCGGCGTCTCAACAGCCAGCGCAAGGCCAATTGGGTGAGTGAAAGCCCGGCGGCATCCGCCACATGTTGTAAGTGCTGCACTCTCTCCATATCTGCCTGTACTTTCTCTTCATTGAGGAATACCGAGCTGGTGTCTGCCGCGCGTGATACCGCCGGCAGCGTGTTGCCCAAGTATTTGCCCGTGAGCATGCCCTGTGCCAAGGGGGAGAATACGATGCTGCCTGTTTGCTGCTCTGCCACCGTAGGCAGGGTTTCGGCCTCGCAAGCGCGATCCAGCAGGTTGTAGCGGAACTGGTGCAGCAGGCAGGGTACTTTCTCTTCTTTCAACATAGCGCAGGCCTGTTTGAAGAGCTGCGGCGGGTATTTGGAAAGCCCGATATAGAGAGCTTTGCCACTGCGTACGATATCTACTAACGCCCCGATTGTTTCCTCAAGCGGGGTGTTGGGGTCGGGGCGGTGGTGGTAAAACACATCCACATAATCCAACTGCATGCGGCGCAGACTTTGGTTGAGTCCGGATATGAGGTGCTTGCGTGAGCCCCAATCCCCATATACGCCGGGCCACATCAAGTGCCCCGCCTTGGTAGAGATGAACATCTCATCGCGCAGCCCGGCAAACTCTTGCTTCATCAGGTGCCCGAAACATTCCTCGGCACTGCCGGGGGGCGGGCCGTAGTTGTCAGCCAGGTCAAAGTGGCATACGCCCAGCTCCATAGCGCGGGCTATCATGGCGCGGCAGTCATTGGTATCGGCGTTTGCGCCGAAGTTGTGCCAGAGCCCCAGTGAAATCTCCGGCAGCAGAATGCCGCTGCGTCCGCATCGTCTGTATGTCATGCTAGTTGTCATTTTGTTGTGTGTGTAGAGCGCCTGTGGTTGTTTTTAACGTATAAAACGCTCTGCCGGTATGAGTTCTCGCGGTGTCTGCTTGCCGTTTTGCGGGCCACGGTTCCACTCCAGCTTGAGCGTGCCGTCAGCGCTTTCACCTTGCACCACGGTGATGGTGATGGGGTGTTTGCCGGCTTTGAGGGGGATACCTTTCTTACCCGTACGGGAGGCATCCACTTCTACGGTGTTGGCGGCAGAGCTCTCGGTGGCCGTGCTGCCGGGCACGTAGTTGAAATCGGCATCAATCAGGTTGAAATTGTGCAGCTTCACAAAAGCTTTGGTGCCCGGTACCTCGCTGAGAGTGAGGTAGAAGTGCCAGTGGTTGCCGTCATTCGGCACGTCAATGTAGCCGGTGAACGTGGTAATGGTGCCGGCCGGCAATGTTGTGCTGTTGGGCTGAGCGATTGTTGAGGGGGTATCTGCCGGCATTTCAGAGGCTGCCGGGGCCCACGGTGCGGTGGCTTTTACCTGCTGCATGTTCAAGCCGTGCACACCTGAGGCTTGCAACCCTGCAACCGCCGGTACAAGGTTCATATCATAGCTGCGGAATCCGCCGCAAGAGTTGCGTCGCTGCGGAGCCTGCGGGTCGCGGTGGTAATCGTACGCACGGCGGTTCCACAGCGCCATGGCGTTGAGCTGCTGCTGCATCTGCGGGCACTTGCTCTCGGGCAGGGGGGTGCTTTCGTGCGGGTCGGCCTCGGTGTCGAAAAGCTCCCAAGCCTCTTGCCCGGTTTTGATGCCGGTGCGAATGGCTTTGAGCCAGCGATTACTGCGGTTATCAAAGAAGATAAGCACTTGCTGCTCGCCGCGCACACGGCCTTTCTTGTCAGCCGTGTAGTCGCGGTATTGTGCCATGCCGCCACCGAAGGCGTACTCCGCATACAACACGCGCTGCGGGTCATCGCTTAATTGGTCTTCTCCCTGCAACAGGGGCAGCAGAGAGCGCCCATCACAACGGGCGGGCACGGCTACATCGGCCAAGTCACACACGGTGGCCATCCAGTCTTGGAACTGCGTGGGCGTGGTGCTGACCAACCCGCTCTTGATGATGCCCGGGGCATAGACAAGGCAGGGTACGCGCAGGCCGCCGTCGAATACATCGCGCTTGATGCCGTCGTGGTTGCCATAGCTGCGGAAGAATGAGGGGTCTTGTGCGGGGGCGGGGTGCCCGTTGAATCCGCCTACGGCTCCGGGCTCGTCATGGCAGCCGTTATCACTGGTGAAGATAATGACGGTGTTGTCGGCAATGCCCAAATCCTCACACAATTTCACCAAATCACCCACAGATTCATCCACACGCGTAATCATGCTTGCATGGCGGCGGGCGGTCATGAGCTTATGGCCGGCATTGTTGCCGTAGCGGGCTTGGGCATATTCTTGCCAAGCATTGCGGTATTGGGGGTGTATGAAAGAGTCCCAGCTGTCGGGGCGGGCTGTGTTAATCATTTTGCCGGGCTCACCCAGCCACTGTACACCGCCGTTCAGGCCACCGCCGGCGGGGTATTCCCCTGCAGGTATACCCAAGCGGGCATGCGGGGCCACATGCGTCAGCGCAAGGAAGAAAGGTTTATCTTTATCTGCTTTCTTTTGGTCAATAATCCATTTCTTGGCACGTGCTGTAAACAAATCCGTGCAATAGCAGCCGTCCAGCTTGTCGGTAATCATTTCCTCGCCATCCCACACGGCATTGCGGTGAGTTTCGGGGTCGGCATTGCTCTCCTCTTTGGGGTAGTGGCGGTGCCCGGCCAAGTGGTTGTTGTAACCGAAGAAGAAGTCAAATCCGCGCTTGGTAGGCCAAGCGGGGCAGGTGCTTGGCGTGCCACCGCTTTCTTGCCCACCGCCGATGCCCCATTTACCGATAAGCGCGGTACTGTAGCCTGCTGCTTTCAGCACACTGCCCAAGGTGTGGCTGTTCTCCAATGCGGCGTCAAAACTGTTGTTGCGTATCACCTCGGCATGCCCTTGGTGCAAGCCTGTGAAGAGGGATGCGCGTGCCGGGGCGCATACCGGGGCACAAGTGTAGTGGCGGCGCAGCTGGGCACCTTGTGTGGCAAGTCTATCCAATACCGGGGTGTTGATGCGCGGGGTGTCCGCATGTTCCGCAGGCTGGTTGAGCCCCAAGTCACCCCACCCCATGTCATCCACCAATACCAAGATGATGTTCGGCTTCTGCTCCGCTGCCACGGCAGTGCTCATCCAACCACAGCATAATGCCATTATCAGTCCTGTAAAAAATCTGCGTTTCATTGCCCGCATTCTAATATATTTTTACAGCAGCATCAAGCAAAAATACGAATTCGCGATGGTAAGCATCGGAAATGCCTTGCAAACGCATGGGAAAATGTGTATCCTGCCTATGTAACAACATATATTTGCCACTATGCAACTCAATACAGAAGTACTCGCAGAAAAGGGCCTCAAGCTTAATCCGGCTCCCGCTCCCGTAGGTTCCTATGTCAATTGCATCCGCACCGGTAATTACCTGCACCTGTCCGGTGGTATCTCCATTAACGGTGATGTCTCCTACTTCGGCAAGCTTGGTCAGGACGTCAGCATTGAAGACGGACAGAAAGCTGCTCAGGCTGCCATCCTGAATCGTTTGGCCGTTATTGAGGCTGAGCTGGGTGGTTTTGACAAGATGAAGAAGATTGTCGCCATCAACGGCTTTGTAAACTGCACACCCGATTTCACGGACCAGGCCAAGGTGCTCAACGGCGCTTCTGATTTGTTGGTTGCCCTCTTCGGCCCGGAGGCTGCTCACTCCCGCTCTGCCGTGGGTGTGGTGAGCTTGCCGCTCGGCGTGGCTGTTGAAATCAACATGATTGTTGAAATTGAAGCTTAATTAAGGGTTGGGAGAGCGCCATGGCAACGGTTATTCTCGGTGTATGCGGTTCTATAGCAGCTTACAAGGCGGCAGATGTTGCATCCCGGCTTGTTAAACTGGGGCATGAGGTGCACTGTGTGTGTACCCCTACCGCTTTGCAGTTTGTGACACCGCTTACCCTCATGACGCTCTCCCGCAACCCGGTTATCACCACCTTTGAGGATGAAACCGGCAGCTGGGTGCCGGTGCATATCGACCTCGCGCAAAAGGCGGATGTGCTGGCGATTGTACCGGCCTCTGCCAATACCATGGCTTGCATGGCTCAGGGCTTCGCCCCCAATGCTCTCACAAGCCTTTATTTAGCAAACCGTGCTCCCGTTCTGATTTTCCCTGCCATGAACGGCAACATGTGGACCCACCCCGCCACGCAGAAAAATGCTGCCATTCTTGCTGCTCGAGAGCATCACCGCATCGTCGGGCCCGAGGATAGCGGCATGCTTGCCTGTGGGGCAGAGGGGCAGGGCCGCTTGGTGAGCGTGGATGTCATTGTGGAAGAAATTCTGCACACGCTGACCCCATAAACAAACAATGAAAACCCTATACCTTACTCTTTTCGTTGCAGTTGCCATGCCGTGCATGGCTGATATTTCCATCGGTACGGGGCGGTGCCGGCCCGTTGCGGCAGATACTTCTGTTGCAAAGCCTGCTGCCCAACCCGATGCGGTGGCTGAAAAAGCCGCTTTAGTTGAGGCCATTAAGCAGATAACGGATGAAAAAGGTGCTGCGGCTGCACAAAAACAGCTTTCTTCGCAACACGCTGCCGTGCGTGATAAGGCCAAGAAATATGATGAAACCGTCAAAAAAATAGATGAACTCGGCCCGCAGGTTGAGGCACAGTTGCAACAAGACGTCTCTCGCGTGGCTGATGTGGTTCAGGGTAAAGGACTGCGGACGGAGCGTGATCAAAAAATACACGATATTCTCATGCAGAATATCCCCGAGAGCGGCTACGATACATCGTCCGCTCATGAAATTGACGCTTGCCCGGCCCGGGTTCCCACCGCTGAATCTTCTATACCGGCTTTGCGCCCCTTGCCTCAAGGAGTGGAGCTTTAACTTATTCCATACTCAATCATGAAAACATCCTTTATCTTGTTTGCCGGGGCGATGCTTGTTGCCTACCAAGGCCACGCGCAGGAGCCCGCGCTTTCCATTGATGCTGCCCCTGTGAAAATAACGCAGCGTATCATTTACAACTCCGATAAACCCGTGAGCTTTGAAGACCGCCAAAAGGCTTTGGCCTTGCGTAATATATGCCGTATTTTGGAGGGCGTGTCAGACAAAGAATCTGCCGATGCCGCTGCTGATGCGGTATATGAAAATATGTTGGTAGTCAATGTGGGCGGGGATGCTCACCTCTTGCCGGATGAAGAGATGACCGGGCAGCAATCCGTGGATTACTGGACGGCTGCCAAAGAAGCCGGCGACCGCCTTAGTCGCGTGTTTTTTTATGGCTCCGTAGAATTGGCCTTGGCTATGGGGATGCCGCCGGAGATGGCCGAAGCCCCCTCCGAAGCTCAGTTGAACGCCGCGCGTGAGTATTTGGCTGCCATGCGCGAGGCGGTGGTGTTGCTCTCTCGGGTGGTGGATGACCGCAGTGCCGCTGCCGCAGCAGAGCCCTATATGGCCTTGCGCTGGCGGATTACACCGGCTCAGTCTGCCATGGGCGATGCTGATTTGAATACCTTGCTTCGTGCCGTGGGTATGGAGGAAGGGGAGATGATGTATCTGGACATGGCTACGGATCGCATCCGCGAATGCAATTTTTACGGCAGCCCGGAGCTGGCGGTAGCCCTCGGCTTTTCGGCTCAAGATGTGGTGATGCCGGGTGAGCTCACGCCCGAAGCTCAAATTCAGTTGGAGAATATCTTGCAAGAGGCGTTCAAAAAGCATGCCTTGAGCGGAGGCCCCGGTCTTACCCGTGAAACGGCTTGGCGCTTGCCTGAAGGTGTCGTGCTCCAATCTCTTATGAATGACCTGCCCGCGTGCATGAAACAAGACTCCCCGCTCTTGGAGCAGCCCGGCTTCGGCTCTGCTGAGTCGTATGACGTGTGCGATGTGATGGCTGAATGGGAGGGCAAGAGCTACAAGTTGCAGCTGTGGATTGTGCATCCTGCACCGCCGCAGGCAAAATAAAAGCGTGCGCTTGCTGATTAACTTCAAATAACGAAACAGCCCCGGAGAGAAAACTTCTCACGGGGCTGTTTGATATCCGGATAACTTTACTTGGTACAATCCGCAAAACCGTTGTTGCGGAAGATATCTTTTACCGTACGGGTGAGCTCGGGTTCGGGGGGCTCTACATCGGCCAGAGAGTAGGTAAGCCCCAGTTCTGCCCATTTGAACTTGCCCATTTGGTGGAAGGGCAGTACATCCACACGCTCTATGTTGCCTAAGCCGTGGGCATAGCGAGCCAGTTTTTCAATGTCGGCAAGGTTGTCTGTCCATCCCGGTACTAATACATAGCGCAGCCATACGGGCTTTTTAAGGGCTGCCAAACGCTCGGCAAAATCCAACGTGGGCTGTAAATCTTGCCCTGTGAGCTTGCGGTACTGCTCCGGGTCCCAAGACTTGATGTCCAGCAGCACTAAATTGGTGGCAGCCAGTAGTTCGTCATCAGCTTGTGCGCCCAGGTGCCCCGAGGTGTCGATACAGGTGTGTAACCCTTGTTTTTTGCATTCTTGCAAAATGGCTTTGGTGAATTCCGGTTGGAAAAGCGGGTCGCCACCTGAGATGGTAACACCACCCCCGGCCGCTTTGACAAAACCTGCATAGCGCCCGATTTCCGTCATCACATCCTCCACCGTGCGCTCTTTGCCACTGCATTTGAATGAGGTGTCCGGGTTGTGGCAATAGCGGCAGCGCAAACTGCACCCTGCCAAAAATAAAATAAAACGTATTCCCGGCCCGTCTACCGTGCCGCATGACTCTACCGAATGTACAGAACCGTGGAGCATGCCCCCATGTTATCACGCCTTATCTCCCAACGCAAGGCAAATAGCTTCGTCAATCGTAGTTTGTACTCCGTCAATACAAATCGAAAACGGCTACCCGTTCCCGGGTAGCCGTTCAGAAAAATAACTGTCGCAAGCCATTACTTGCCACGCCGAAGTCGCATCAGCGACGGCGGCGGCGTGCTGCTAAGGCAGCCAACGCCATCAGGCTCAGCGTTGCCGTAGTGGGCTCGGGGATTATCAATCCATTTGAAATTAAGATATCTCGTTCAGCTGATGGTACTGCCGAACTAATAAACACCAATGAATCTACGAGGTTTGTATTAATGCCACTAATTTGTTCCAATACGTCTACATCATACCAGCATGAACCGCCCAAAATGGAACCCTCGCCATAATCATTTGATGAACTGTCATCATTTTGACCCATGAAATTGTAGACAACATCCTTACCATTAATATCTTTGCCAGTAACAGTCAAATAGAAAGTAGTATAGGTAATATCTGTCGCATAATTTCCATCGTTTGAAGCATAGTCACGATCCGTATCCGTGGCAAGCTGGCCATTCGGGCCACTTGCATACGTATGTACGATGAAAAGCGTTGCATCATCAATTGTAGTCATGGTAGCTATATCATCCAGCGTAGTGCATGCAGATTTTTCACCTTCGCTGATAGACCAATCATAGCTTCCGTTGTCCCCATCGTATATGCCGCCATTTTCCCCTATGACGCCATTTTCCCCTTTTTGAATTTTCATGTCTGCGACATATACGTCAAATCCATTGGAGATCAAACCTCCACCACTTAAGTTGTGGGCATCTTTTTCAGAGGTAACACCCAACTGCAAGCCTTCACCTACACCATTGAACGGTATGCCTAACAAACCCTCTACAGTGTCTTCAATCCCTTTGTACCAATTGCCACCCCATCCCATCGTAACAGTCACGTTACGATTTGAATATTGCTTTTGCTCAGTGTTCGAGCCATTATCTTTGGTGTAGTACCCATCGCCGGTCACGGTAAATAAGGGATTTCCGGTCTTTGAGTAATCTGTTCCACCCCACCATGTTTTCTTACCTTGAGGCAAATTTTTCAAAGCCTCGACATTTAGACTGATACCTATTGTCCATGTGCCATTAGTAGGCTTGTTTTTAATAATCATTTCTTCCTCCCCATGCCAGTACTGATGGGCGGGGACAGTTTCTTCGGCAGAGACAGTAATACAGGCAATAGATGCTAGGCTAAGTAATGTAAAAAACTTATTCATCCGGCGAAATCCATTTGTTTTCTTCTAGTAGCATCATTTTCTTGTTGCCTTACCCGGACAACAAGAAAACAACGGCGCGCAGACGTTACATCATTACCAATGAGAAGTCAAGCCAAAAATTTAAAGAAACTCTTTATTTTCAAGATTTTATAAACTACATGTTTAATAGGAATAAAGAGAACGTTCTATATATCTGTTATATTGTAAAATTGTATAACTTTCTGATTTTTCGTATTTTGCGTGATACCTCATTGGTAATGAGATATCCTCACCGCGCCTTTTTCTTGTTAGCCCTGAAAAGAAGCAAAAGAAAGGTACTACTAAGCAGACTACAAAGGATTTAGAATAATGAAGACTTTTTGCGCAGCACTGGCTTTCTTGGCATTGGTAGGCGTTACACAGGCAGAGCCTACCTACACGTGGTGGAAAGGCGAGAAAGAAATGAATGTAAAGGCGTCCTCCACGGGTACATGGACCATTGGCATGAATCTGAATGTGGACGCGCTCATGAGCTTTGGTCAGGGCGGTTCTCGCGCGCAGTCGACTTATGGTGATGATTATTCCCAATCCGGTAATGCTTTGTTTTCTGTAAATGGTGATGGGTATTACTCGTCCGAAAAGCGTGAGTGGTCATGGAGCGAGTGGGAGTATGTGATTACGCCTACTCATGAGTCTTATTCTAATCGCAACATGACCGTTACGATGGGTTGGGGCGGTAATTGGTACACTACATTGGACGATTTGACAGGTTTGGCCGGCAATGCCGTGCCGGAAGGGCTTCAGTTAGGCGTTACCTCCACGAAAGTTGCGGAGAATTTAAGTGGTGGTGGGTTGTTCTCCAATGGATTCAATGTGTACGTCGCTGATATGAAAGAACAATATGGTGATTCTGCGACTGGTGGAGTTCATGATGGTTCCAATGGTGGCTATGATTGGTCTATTAGTGAGGGCGAAAAGTCTGCATGCGCTACACTTGATGATATCGCTACTATGACAACCATTGATAAAGCAACATTGTTTGTTGTGCATACGTATGCGTCCGGTCCTGCAGACCAGCTTGCTAATGATGCAGATAGAGACTATGCTTCTGATAATGGTAACTATAAAACAGACATTACTTATACGACTTTTTATCTGACTGTTATAGGTAAAGATGCGAAGGGGAATGATGTGGTATATAACTTCATGGGGCAACAAGATGATAAGTCTACGTATAGTACTACCGGAGAAGGAACTATGCTTGGCGGGTCTTCTTGGTACGATGTAGACTTTGTAGAGAAGATTGAGGGTATCAATGGTGAATTTGTTGATTCCTTGGTATTCGTGGATTCCGCTATGACTTCCGCCCAGCGCGAGCAATTGATGACAAATGGCCTGCCTGAGCCCGGCACGGCAACGCTGAGCCTGATGGCCTTGGCCGGTTTGGCTGCACGTCGCCGCCGTCGCTGATGCGACTTAGGCGTGGCACGCGCTGCCGCAAGTAATGCTTGCGACAATTATTTTTCTGAACGGCTACCCGAGAGGGTGGCCGTTCACGCATTTACATGGACAAGTTACAGGTTACGATGGACTAATTAAGGAATTCGGCGAGCTATGCTCGCAGGATGGAGCAAAGCTCAAGCATCAGTTACCGCCCGGAGGCTAGGCTATGAACATGGCCATGGCCTCTATTCATCCACGCCCCTAACTTGTCCATCGTAACCTGTAACTTCTCCATGTCCCCAACTTGTCCATCGTAACCTGTAACTTCTCCATGTCCCCAACTTGTCCATGCTAGACTCGATTTCCTTAACAAAACCGTAAAAAAAGTTTGCAATTCGGTAGATTCGGGGGTATACTTAAGCCGCATGGTAGAAAATATCATATACATAGTTGCGGCATATTTGATAGGAGCAGTGCCGTTCGGTTATTTGGCAGGTCGCCTTAACGGGTTGGATTTGCGTGAGCATGGTTCCAAGAACATCGGGGCCACGAATGCCGTGCGCGTACTCGGCAAGAAGTGGGGAATACCGGTGTTTATCTGCGATTTTTTGAAGGGGTATTTACCCTTGTTGTTCATGGCCCATCATTTAGGTGGCGATGTTACGGTATTCAGTGCCGGGCAGATGGGGTGGTTTTTAGGGGTGCTGTTTGCGTTGGTGCTGGGGCATACCTTTACCTGTTACCTGAATTTCAAGGGCGGTAAGGGCGTAGCCACGACCGGTGGGTGTTTATTTGCGGTATCACCCCTGATAGGCGGGGCCGCCTTGTTGACATGGATTTTGATGATGGTGCTGACGCGCTATGTATCGCTCTCCAGCATGGTGGCCGGTTTGGCCATGATGGGGGCTGCGGTGTATGTGTTCTGCGGTGGTGATGGCACTTGCAGTGTTGCCGATGGCATGGTGCTGGGGCTGCTGGGCTTTATTTTGGCGCTGGTGGTATGGAAACACCGCAGCAATATCGTGCGTCTCTGCAATGGGACGGAACCTAAGGCTTTCTCAAAAAAATAATTTTTTACGTATATGTCTTTCCAATACAAGAAAACAGCTGTGATAGGTGGCGGTGCATGGGGTACTGCTTTGGCGCTCACTGCATCATACAGCGGTGATGAAGTGGTGCTGTGGACCTACCGAGAGGAAGAAGCAGCCATTATCCGCGAAACTCGCCATAGCTTGTGCCGCGTGAAGGGTGCCCGCCCGCTGCCCGCCAATGTGCTGGTGACCAGCAGCTGGGATGATGTGGCCGGTGCTGATTTGGTGATTGTGGTGGTGCCCAGCGTGGCTATGCGCAGTGTGGCTCAGAGCCTGGCCCGTGTGGGGCTGGCTGAAAATGCCGTGGTGGTAAGCTGCACCAAGGGTATTGAAAAAGATACCAACTTGCTGATGACGGAGATATTGGAGGCGGAGGTGAAGTGCCCGGTGGGGGCGCTTTCCGGTCCCAACCATGCGGAAGATATTGTGCTGGAGCTTCCCAGCTTGACGCTTATCGGTTTTGCGGATAAAACAATTGCCCGTGCCGTGCAGCACCGTATGAGCACGCCGTACTTGCGTGTGTATACCACAACGGATGTGGTGGGTATGCAGATTGGCGGCGCCATTAAGAATGTGTTTGCCTTGGCCGGGGGCATTTGTGCCGGGCTGGGGCTGGGTGACAATGCCCGTGCGGCTTTGGCAACCCGTGGCTTGGCCGAGATGACCCGTATCGGCATGGCCCGCGGTGGGCGTATGGATACTTTCATGGGCTTGTCAGGTATGGGGGATTTGGTGGTAACTTGCTACTCTGAGCATAGCCGCAACCTTACCTCGGGCCGTATGATTGCCTCCGGGATTCCCGTGGACGAATGCCAGGCTCGCATTGGGCAGGTGGTGGAGGGGATTCCGAACACGCTTTCCACGTACCAGTTGGCACGCAAGCTGGGGGTGCGCACGCCCATTACCGATGCCATGTATGAGATTCTCTACAGCGGTAAACCCGCTCGCCAAGCCTTGGAAGAGCTCATGACCCGCGATTTGAGAGAGGAGTCTCTGACGGAATAATCTTGCGTGCTGTGTAGATTCGGCGGCTTGTAGCGCGTTCTTATCTTTATAGAGTTTTTTTGCTATGGACGAGACGCCGCAAAATTTATGGCTTGCCGAGGTGTGGCTGGAGCACCGCGACCGCTTGGTGCGCTTGCTGGCTACACGTATGCCCCGGGTGATGCTGCGCCGCATGAGCGCAGATGATGTAGCGCAAGAGGCGTATTTGGCATGTGGCCGCCGGCTGGAGTTTTTGCAGAACCAGCCGGAGGTACCCATGTTTGTCAAGTTGCGCAAAATTGCCATGCAAACGCTTACCGATATGGAGCGCCGCCATTTGGCAGCCGGTAAGCGAGATGCCATGAAAGAAAGCACTTGGGATGACGAAGATGATGATGCCTCAATGGATGCTTGGGCTCATTTTGCCGACACTATCTCAAGCCCGCGCACGCGCTTGGAGCGCTTGGAACGCCAAGAGATGGCTCGCCGCATTTTGCATGAGTTGCCTGCCACGGATCGTGAGATTCTGGAGTTGCGCCATTTTGAAGAGCTGAGCAATAATGAATGTGCAGCCGTGCTGGAGATTGCCCCCAAGGCTGCCAGTATACGCTATGTGCGTGCTCTGAAGCGTTTTCAGGATTTGGTAAAAGATTTTGACATGTGATACCCGCACGGAAATGACGGAGTCTGAGCGCGAAGAGTTGGTGGCCGAGTTGGTGGATACGTTTTTGGAGCGTTTGCGCGCCGGGGAATCCGTGACGGTAAGTAGCTTCATTGCGGAGCATCCGCAGGTACAGGAAGAGCTGCAGGAGTTGCTGCCCGCCATGGTGGATATGGAAGGGCTGGGGCGCCATACTCAGCCCCCCGCGCCGGTGATGGCCCATTACCCCGAGCGCTTGGGCGATTACCACTTGCTGGAGCGTATAGGCAGCGGTGGTATGGGTACGGTGTTCCGTGCTCGCCAAGAGTCTCTGCACCGTGAGGTGGCTGTTAAGATTTTGGCCCCGTCGTGGAACTCAGACCCGCGGCAAAGTGAGGCATTTGAGAATGAGTCTCGCGTGATTGCCGCCTTGCGTCACACGAATATCGTGGAGGTGTTCGGTGCAGGGCATGAGGGCCACTACCGCTACTATGTGATGGGGCTGGTAAACGGCAAGGGTGTGAGTGCGGGGCGGCTTGGGGCGGCGTTTCCCGGTATGCCGTATGAGCGGGCCGTAGCCACGGTAGGTTTGCAGGCTGCAAAAGCTTTGGCATTTGCCCACAAAAACGGCGTAGTGCACCGAGATGTGAAACCCGGCAACCTGTTGTTGGATAACTCGGGCGTGGTGCAGGTGAGTGATTTCGGCCTGGCTACCGTTCTTAACAGTGGCGAGGATGCCCCGCTGGTAACGCAAAGCCATGATGGCACGCTGCGTTATATGGCGCCTGAGCGTTTGCTGAAAGGGATTAATTCTTTTGCCGGGGATCAATACAGCTTAGGCTTGACGCTGTATGAGCTGCTGGCAAAGCGCCCCGTGTTCCGTGAGACGGAGCCCGGTAAACTGGTGCAGAATATTTGCAATGGTCAGTTGCCCCCGCTGAAAGGGTTCGGTGAGTTGGGCGCTATCATTAATAAAGCTTCTTCATACGACGCTGCCGATCGCTATGCCTCTATGGCCGATATGGTGGATGACCTGCAACGTTATTTGAACGGGGAGCCGGTGAAAGCCCGCCGTGCTTCGCTGCGCCGCCGTTATGTGTTGTGGTTACGCCGCCGCCCGGCGGTGGCTATTTGGAGCCATGCCGCTGCCGTGCTGGTGGTGCTGTTGTTTTCCAGTGTGAGCATTGGCTATGCCCGCGTGAGCAAGGCGCTCAAAAATGAGAATGAGCAGCGTGTTAAGGCCGACCTTGCTTTGGTGCGTGAGAATGAGCAGCGCGCTTTGGCTGAAAAAAATGAGCAGATTGCCGATGCATGCTTGCAGCGTATTTTTGCCTCTATGGTGTCGTCTCCCGATGCTGATGAGGCGGTGCTTGCTCCCACCAGAGCCGATGCCCGCTTGTTGCTGGACCTCATGCCCTATTATGAGCAATTGGCGGCAGCGGCTGACAGCAGCAGTGATAAAGTGACCGAGGCCGCCTCCGTGCTGGCCGCCATTGCCTTGAAAACGGGTGATTACAATACGGCAGAAACCTATTTCAGGCGTGTTGTTGCAGCTACGGGGGCGGGAACATACAGCAACGTAGAGGCGACTATCGGTCTGGCGGTGGCAGTAGCGGCTCAGGCCCGAGACAATCGCGCTACGGCAGATGCGGTAAAGTTGTTGTTGGCGCTGGAGCAACAAGTGCCCCCCAATGCCGATTTTGAGACACGTTTGCAATTGGTGCGGGCGTTGCAGATGGCGGCGGCTTATATGGACCGCAGCGCTTATTCCCCGCGCCGTGCTACCCCGCAGCACCGCTCATACCGCATACCGGTGCGCAGTGTAAGGGGGGATGACCGCTCTCGTGCCGAGCGTGAACAGTTAGCCCTGCGTACGGCAGCGCTGCTCAGTGCGTTGCTGCAAGAGAGCCCCGATAATTTGCAGGCCCAATTACGCCGTGTGGAGATGCTTGCCGGTGAGCCCACCGAAGCCGTACGCAAGTTGCTTGCGCCGAATGGTGAATCTGCCCGTGCGCTTTTGGATGACATGCTCAGCAAAAATCCCAACTCAGACGAGGCGGCTTTGCTGTATGTGCGTATGACGCTGGAGGCTCCCGAGGCCGGGGTTACTCAACAAAACGGTTATGACTATGCCAAGGCTGCGGCGTATGCGCAATCTCTGTTGGCTGACCACCCCGCCGATAGTGAATTGATTATGATGTTCCTCTCGGTGCGTGATAAGTATGCCTTGGAGCTGGTGCGCCAAGGCAAGGATAAGGAGGCCTCTCAGGAGAATGAACGCACCTTGGCTGTGCTTTCTTTCTTGACCGAACGCGCAGACTTTACCCCCGAAATGCGTGAGCGTTTGGTCATGCTGGTGGCTATGCGCCCGCAGCATGCGCAAGACCGCTCCCAGCAAGATCAAGAGATTCGCACCCTGTTGCAAAATTATGACGAGGCACGCATTAAAGACCTGCAGCAACGTATGCAGCGCGTGCGTGCCAATCCCGCCGGCTTCCGCCGCCGCCCCGGCAGGGTAAGAGACTCTCGCCGCATGCCGTCTGCTACGTAAGTTCCCCCGCAGAGGGCTTTTGTTCCGTATAAAAGGGCGAAATATATCGAGTGAGATATGTGTAATACCCCTCGTAGTGGGAGGCTGTTTAAATCGCGAGGGGGGACACCCCTCGGGTGGGAAATAAAAAGTAAATACGAGGAAGAGGGCTCGCGTCAGCGAGCGGAATTCAAAGCCCGCTAGGGCGGTAAGATGAATAGCCGGAGTGTAAGCAGCCGATAGGCTGCGTAACCTCCGGTTATTACGTAATATGCGTGCCGGAACCCCGTTGAAAACGGCGGTGACAGAAAAGCCTCGTGTAGGGTGATACTCGTTGATTCGTTCTGTTGAGCGTAAACTTTCCGCCTTCACTGAGGCTTTGGCGTGACGAGACGGCGCGTCAAAACACATACAGCGCACTTCTGTCACTCATTTCACGGAGGGGGTATCATTTATCGTAACAACGAGGGGCTTACGCCTCTTGCTATTTGAATTGTCGCCCACTGAGTGGGCTTGAGGTGTTCTGAGATTTAGTCCGGTAGACGATATAAAAATACCAAGCGCAGCGAAAGCTGCGCTTGGGGAAATAGAGTGGGTATCCGGAGGCGGATAGGATTATTTGCTGAGTATTTTTGCAGCAAGCTCCATAATATCCCCCGTCGGTTTCTTGAGCAGGGGGATTTTTGCGGTGGCAAAGGCCGTATCAATGGCATCCATCCTCGGGTTTTTGACGTTGACGTATTCTACGGCCTCACCATTGTTGGTGGTAACTTGTTTTTCGGCGGTGCCGGCATCTGCCGCAGTGGCCGTACCGGCTAATTGGGCAGAGCAGAGCTCGAAATAGGCTTTCCATCGCTCCAGATAGTGGTGCTGCATCAGCTCGGCATATTGGCGGTGAGCGTAGTCGTTGAGTACGCTGATATCGGGACGCCACGTGGTGAACAGCCTGCGCAGGGATTCGGTATTGGCTTGTTTATCCTCAGGGGTGGTAGCGCGGTTTTCGGCCCCTTGCAGGTAGAGCCCCAGCAAGAAGTGCTCGGAGCAACGCAACACGGAGGCGGTGTCTCTGATGAGTTGCAGGAAGGCTTCGCTCTCCGCTGCAAACGCTTGGGCATCCTTTTGGTCATAGGCTGTTTTGCAGCGAGCCAGTTGGGTGCGTGCGCGGTCTGCCAATACTTGGCGGCACAGGTCGGCCAAGTCATAGCGGTAGGTGTCCAGAGAGGTGAGTTCCTTGCCCAGCTCTTGCCCGGCCTGTAACATGAGGCGTGCGGCAGATTCTACCTCCTGCGGGGAGTAATACATGTGCGGGTTGGACCACGTGGAGGCTTTTTTTGCCTCCAGATTGGGGCGTGCACACATGATGTTTTCTAAGCACCCCTCGCGCATTTTGTCGGGCTTATAAAGGCCGTTCATGATGATTTGCAGGGCATTCATGAGAGGCTCGTGTTGTGTGCCATAGCGAGCCTGTGCATAGTGAGCCAAGAAGCTTTCACGGTTAATGATGCCACGGTTGTTGATGCGCTCGTAGAGCAGGGCATAATACAGAGGATTAGTCTCAAGCCCTTCAGAGATAAGGCCGATGCCGATGGCATTTGTGATGTCAGAGCTCAATTTCTCCAGAATCTCAGCACCGCCGTACAAGCCTGTGTTGCCACCGAAGTTGGCCAGCTCACACCACACATAGGGCAGGTTGTTGTAGTTGAACTTAAGCGGTCCGTGGGGAGCCAAATTTTTGTTGAGAGCGAGGATGATGGTATGCTTGGGGTCGCAGCCGTTCATCAAGCGTTTATCGGGGTTGCCTCCCCAAGCTTGCAGCAGCCATACGGCGTCCTCAGAGGCCGCAATCATGGCGTTTTGTACGGCTTTGGCTGCGGCGGTCAAATCGGTGTTGCCCTTGTTGCCGCCCTCGTGGAAGAGGTCGCCTCCGTATATTTTGCCGGTAATGCCGTATACCTCGTGCAGGTGTTTGTACCAGAGCGCCGCAATGCCGGGGAAAGCCTCGGCGGTGGGTTGCAGAACGGCCGGGCGGTTGTAGCCACACCATTTACCTTGCCCCAGAATCTTGCCGTTGATGCCCTCTTGCGGTAGGTCGTGCGGTACAAATCCCACATAGCCTTGCAGTACGGGCTCCATCCCCAATTCTCTCAGTCGTTGTACAATAAATCTACCCAGCTCGGCCTCGCTGTCGATGAGGCTTTGAGTTATGGGGCCACCCTCTCCCTCTAAATTACCCATATTCCACCAAGCTGAGTAAGCCGGGTTGGGGATGAATGCCATAATCTTCTCCTCAGGGTAACCCAGGTCTTTCAAGAAATTTTGCCATACTTTCTCTAACCCCGAGGTGACCAGTACATATTGAAAACCATTGAGCGCCAGTAAATCGAGTTCTCTCTCCCAGCGTGCTTTGTCCCAGTGAGCTCCGGTGTAGCTGAGGGTGCAATAGTTGTAGGCGTAGTTAAAGGGCAGGGCTGCGGGTACCTTTACTTGGGTGGTGGGTATGATGAATTGGGCCCCGGTGGTGTTATCCCCATTCCATGAGAAGTGAACATGAGCTATGTTGCGCAGGTAGTGGCCATAGGCGCGGATGCACTCACGCTCATTGGCCGCCGTGATGAGGATACTTGCTCCTTTTCCGCTGATGGTCGGGGAGGCGGCGTTGGCATCGAGACTGAAGTGGACGCGATTCGCAAATTGAGGTGTGAGACGTTTTACCAGTGCCTCTGCCGCAGCTGTTTCACTGACCGCGGTAGCCGGTTGTGCTTGTTGGGGCTCTTGTGTGCAATCTGCCGTGATGGTCGGTATGGCAAGGGCCAGCATCATTAAAGCCAGTTTAGTAGCGGAGAATCTCATGAATGGATGGTATGGTTGGTTGGAGGATAAAAGTGCCCGTGCTTTTGTCAAGTACGGGCACTGTATAAGCTGGTTTGTGGTAGAGTTAAGGTTTATTTGGTCAGGAACTTGATGTTGGAGATGTTATCCTCGTTGTCACCTTTGTTGTTCTTGCCATTACCTACACCGTCTTCACCGAGGGAGAAGATGTCGAAATCGACATTGAGGCCTTTGCCCTTGAGGTTTTTGCTACCCCCCTTGGAGGAGCGCTTGGCTTTGCCGTAGGATTTGGGCCCCTCCAGCGTGTAACCGAGGCGGTAGTAGTAATAGCGGTTCCACGGGTCAAGGATAGCATACTTGTTCTTGCCGATGCTGGTGTAGAGGATGCCCTCCGGTCGCTCACCGCTCTCGGGGTCAAAGTACTGCAATTCTTTGCAGAACGAGGTAAGGCCCTTATCGGGGCTGCCATCGCCGTCAAAGTCACTGTTGAGCATTTGGTAGAGAGCATTGGCACTATCCTCATCGCCATCACCCCAAAGCAGCGGGGTGGTGGCATTGGCCTTGTACTCGTTCAAGCTGGCTGCAATCTTCTCAATGTGAATTTGAGCCGTGTTCTCTGCCTCTTTGCTCTGTACGGAGCCTACGGCTACCCAAGCAATGGCTCCCAAGGAGGCCAAGATGGCAATGACCACCAGAACCTCAATGAGCGTGAAGCCTTTTACTTGTTTGTCGGTACGGAGTTTCATGCGCTTTATACGTTCTTGATGATTTCCATCATGGGCATGAACATGGCCATCACGATGCTACCTACCACAACGGCGAGGAACACAATCATGAGCGGCTCAAGCATGGCGGTAAGGGCTGTTACGCTGTTGTCTACCTCTTCATCGTATACTTCTGCCACTTTCATGAGCATGTCAGGCAGCTGGCCGGTCTCTTCACCCACGTCTACCATGGAAATCATCATGGCGGGGAAGATGTTGGCTGCGGCGCTCATGGGGGTAACGATGGATTCACCTTCACGCACGGCATCGTGAATCTTGTTCACGGCATCAGCAACAACAACGTTGCCGGCGGTGTCTCGGGTAATCATGAGGGCTTGCAGAATCGGTACACCGGAGGATACCAGCGTGCCGAACGTACGGGAGAAACGGGCAACGGCACTTACGCGGTTAAGATGCCCCAGCTTGGGTACGCGCAGCATGAAGTTGTCCATGGCGCGGCCACCGGCGGGGGTGCGCTTCCATGCGGCCAAACCGGTAATGGTGGCACCCACCAAAATCAGCGCGAACACGGCATTGGGTATATACGGTACCGTGCAGTTCATGCAGATGTCGGAGAAGTTGAATACGAACTCGGAAAGAGCCGGCAACTCTTGCCCCTGACCCTCGAACATTTCCTTGAACTGCGGCACGATAACCAGCATAAGGAATACGAGAATACCTACGGCAATCACAAGAATGATGGTGGGGTACACCATGGCAGATACCACCTTGCTGCGCAGTTTGTTGGCTTTTTCCTGGTACTCTGCAAGACGACGCAGTACCACCTCAAGCACACCACCGATTTCACCGGCTTTCACCATGTTGACAAAGAGGCGGTTGAACAGCTTGGGATAGGCGCTGAGAGCCTCAGAGAAAGTGGAACCACCTTGTACTGAATCTGCAATGGCTGCAATCGTGGCACGCAGGTTCGGGTTGGGCTCCTGCTTCTGCAATACGTTAAGGCTTTGCAGCAAGGGCAGGCCTGCGTCAATCAGCGTGGCAAGCTGACGGGTGAATACCATCAACTCCTTCTGCTTCACGGAAGCACCGGCCTTGCCACCATCGTTAGATTTTTTCTTTTTGTCGCCCTTCTTGCGGGTTTCTTTGGCGGCGGACGGCTTGGCGCTCTTGGAGGTCTCTACGCATTCACGCAGAAGCAGACCCTGAGCGCGCACCATCTCGGCTGCTGCCATTTTGCTGTCGGCAGAGATGATGCCTGTTTTTTCCACACCGTTTTGGTCAAGTGCAGTATATTTGAAATTAGCCATAATATTTGGTGTAAGTTTACGAAAAATTGTTGATTACCTTTAAAGAATAGCAGATGTGTGGGGAGACGTCAAGCAATTAGGTGTATTTAAGTACTTCTTCAATGGTCGTATTACCCTCAAAGATGTTCTGGATGCCGTCTTCTCGCAGGGTGCTCATGCCCAGCTCAATGGCTTTTTGCTTGAGTACGATGGAGGGTACGTTCTGCGTGATGAGGTCGCGGATGGGATCGGATGCGTTAAGCAGCTCGTGAATACCCTTGCGGCCCTTGTAGCCGGTGTGGGCGCATTTGTCGCAACGTGCGCCGGTGAAGAACTGCTGTTGCCCGATGAGAGAGGGGTTGATACCCAACTGGGTAAGTAGTGAATTGGACGGCGTGTACGGCGTTTTGCAGTACGGGCAGATGGTACGCACCAAGCGCTGAGCCAGCACACCCAAAATGGTGGCCGACAGCAGGAAAGGCTGAACCCCCATGTCAATGAAACGGGCTACGGCACCTGCGGCATCGTTGGTGTGCAGGGTGGAGAGCACCAAGTGGCCTGTCAGAGCGGCCTGAATGGCAATCTGGGCGGTGTCTTGGTCACGAATTTCGCCCACCAGAATGCGGTCCGGGTCCTGACGGAGGAATGCGCGGAGCACGCGCGGGAATGTCACGCCGATAGCCTCATTGATAGGCACCTGAACAATGCCGTCAATGTCGTATTCCACGGGGTCTTCAGCGGTAAGAATCTTGGTGTCAACCGTGTTAATCTCTCGCAGGGCGGCGTACAGTGTGGTGGTTTTACCGGAACCGGTGGGACCCGTTACCACAAAGATGCCGTTGGGCTTATTGACGGTATCAATGATGTACTCGTGAAGCTTGGGGGAGAGGTTGAGGTTGTCAAGGTTAAGGCTGACGCTGTTGCGGTCAAGCACACGCATTACCACAGACTCACCGTATTGGGTGGGCAGGGAGTTTACACGCATATCCACACCGCTGTTGCCTATCTTCATCACGATACGGCCGTCTTGCGGTACGCGGCGCTCTGCAATGTTCATGCCGGCCATAACCTTAACGCGGGAGATAACCGAGTTAGCAAGAGAGGGCGGCGGTGCCTGCATTTCATACAAGGCGCCGTCTACACGGTAGCGAATCTTGAACTCATGTTCAAACGGCTCTAAGTGAATATCAGAGGCCTTCTCCTTAATAGCCTGCATGATAACCAGATTCACGAACTTGATAACCGGGGCGGCGTTGGCTTCTTCTGCGCCGTCTTGGCTGCCTACGTTCATGCCGCCCAGCTCGCTCATCAGGTCGCCCATGGCTGCTTCGGCGCCGCCATAGTATTCTGCAATGCGAGAGCGGATTTCGTAATCGGCCGCTACATACAGGTAGATGTCTTGCCCGGTGGCGATGCGCAGGTCGTCCACGGTCTGCGGGTTCAGCGGGTCCTCCAAGCAAACGTAGAGACCATCGCCCTCACGGTATTCAATGGGCAGGGCACCATGCATGCGGGCTTGGCCTGCCGGTATCATATCCAGCACTTCCTGCGGGGGTACAAAACCCTCTAAGGAGATAAACTGGGCGCCTACCTCGGTGGCGATAATGCTCCAGAAATCCTCCGGGCCGCCGATGACGCCGAAGTCAATCAGGGTTTCCCAAAGCTCTTTGCCGCTGTTGGACATTTCTTCCTTGACATCTCGGGCCAAGGCTTTATCCATCATGCCGTTATTGATGAAAACCTCAAGTGTTACATCAGTATCCATATCAGTGTGAAAAGTGTTAGGTGATTGTGTGGTTAATTGAGGTTATCAGTTGGCATCGCCCGTTGTTACGCGGATGATTTCGTCTGCCGTGGTGCGGCCTGCCAATACTTTACGGATACCGTCTTCTCGCAGGGTGCGCATGCCCAGCTCACGGGCGCGCTTACGCAGCTGAGCCGATGTAAGGTTGGAGTTGATAAGACCACGCACGTCGTCTGTTACCTGGAAAATTTCGAAAATGCCCATACGGCCCTTCATGCCCTTGCCTCGGCACTTGGCACAACCGCCGGGGTTGGGTACCATGACTTGGCGAGAGATGTCGATACCGAGGGTGTCTGCCTGCTTTTGCGTGAGCTGCCCTGGTATGCGGCAAGAGCAAAGGCTGCGGCACAATCGCTGAGCCATAACGGCACGCACGGCAGAGGCAATCAGGAAGCGGTCGATACCCATATCTGCCAAACGTGCTACGGAGGACGGAGCATCGTTGGTATGCAGGGTGGAGAGTACCAAGTGACCGGTCATGGCTGCCTGAATGGCAATGCCGGCGGTCTCTCCGTCACGAATTTCACCCACCATGATGATGTTGGGGGCCTGACGCAGCATGGCGCGCAGAGCGGCGGCGAAGGTCATGCCGATTTCCGAGCGAATCATGACCTGGTTGATACCCGCCATTTCGTATTCTACGGGGTCTTCTGCGGTGATAATCTTCTTGTCCGGGCGGTTCAGGTGGTTCAAGCAAGCGTACAGGGTTGTCGTCTTACCGGAACCGGTGGGGCCTGTTACGAGGATAACGCCATCGGGCAGGGTGACTAAGCGGTCAAAGGTAGCCTCATCGTCCGAAAGGAAGCTCAACTGCGGCAAGCCCAAGGCCAAGGCGGATTTGTCCAAAATACGCATTACCACGGATTCGCCGTGATTGGTGGGTACGGTGCTGACACGGAGGTCGATGTGCATGCCGTCGCGCAAATCCATTTCGATACGTCCGTCCTGCGGTACACGCTTTTCGGCAATGCTCATGCTGGAGCTCATAACCTTCAAGCGTGCCACAATGGCTCCCAGCAGCTTTTTGGGGTGATTGGCTACCTCTACCAAGCGACCGTCCACGCGGTAGCGCATACGGATGCGATCCTCCATCGGCTCAATGTGAATATCGGAGGCGCGCATCTCGTGCGCCTCGTTGAACATGTCGTCAATCAGCTCAATAATGGGGGCTTCACCATCGCCTTTGCCTACTTTCTTCTTCTCCGGGTAATACTTGTCGAGCGCCTTTTTCAAGCCGGGCTCAGAGGTAACAAAGAATGAAATCTCTCTCCCCAAGAATTGAGGCAGACTGTCCAGTGTCTCCATGTCGAATGGATCCGTAATGGCAACCTGTAAAGAGTAACCATCGTCGCCGATGGGCAGGAAACCGACGCGTCTGGCCAGCTCTCCGTTGGTGGAGGCGATAATATTGGGGTCTACATCGAACGTGCTCAAGTCCACATACTCCATAGAGGAGTTGTAGGCGGCTACCTGAGCGATGTATTCCGCTGTAAGATAATTGTTCTTGACGAGGAACTCAATGGTGCTGTCGAGCGGCGTAAGCTCGGCCTTAATGCCATCGAGCGTGCCGGCGTCAATTGCGCCGGCTTCCATCAGAAGTTCCAGGAGATAATTTTCGTTTGAGTACACGGGACGGAGAGTGGTAAAGTATTAAGCCGCGATGCACGGACGGAGTCCTGCACCTTTCCCTATACTACACTAACTTTTGCGTCACGTCAATCTCCCTTTTTATGAAATTATGCATATTTTTCGTACATAGATGCGGACTGAGTTAAAATAGGATTGTTTTTTGGGTGAGCAGGTAAAACAAAAGCCGTGCGCGTATGGGAATGCGCACGGCCGTATAAGAGGTTGGCGGGGGAATCATCGCTTGCCGAAACGGCGGTTGCGAGAGGAAAAATCCTGCAAGGCTGCATCCAGTTCAGCTCGGCCGAAATCCGGCCACAGTACATCAGTTACCCAAATTTCGGCATAGCTGATTTGCCAGAGCAGGTAATTGGAGATGCGCATCTCACCGCTGGTGCGTATGAGTAAATCCGGGTCCGGCATGCCGGCGGTGTAAAGATGGTTGCCGAGCAGCTCGGGGGTAATGTCGGCGGGGGCTAATTCACCCCGCTGCACTTTTTCTGCCAATTTGCGGGCAGCTGCCGTAATCTCTTGGCGAGACCCGTAGCTGAGCGCCAGAACGGCATTGAGTGCCGTGTTGCCGGCTGTAGCTTCCAGACAATGCTTGAGGCGTTTACGGCATTTGGCGGGCAGCATGTCCAGCTCGCCGATGGCATGCAGACGCACATTTTTCTCCATCAACTCGGGCAGCCTCTCTTCCAAAAACTTGGCAAGCATGTTCATGAGGTAATTGACCTCCAGCTTGGACCTTCCCCAGTTTTCGGTAGAGAATGCGTAGAGTGTGAGCCAGGGGATTTCTTTTTCTATGCAGAGGTCAATGACTCGCTGCACCGTCTTTCCCCCGGTTTCATGCCCTTTGGAGCGTGAAACTTTATTCTGCTCTGCCCAGCGGCCATTGCCATCCATAATGATGGCAATGTGCTGTGGCTTGTTGAGGGTGGCAACTGTGGAATCAGAGCTCATATTCTCCGTATTCGGCGAGGATGGCTTCCACTCGCTCAATGTCTTCGGGGGAGTCTACACCGCTGGTGGTTTTGCGGCCACGGTAGTTTACTTCTACCATCTTGACGCGCAGACCATTGTACAGGAAACGCATCTGCTCCAGGCCTTCTACGCTGCCGATTTCGTAATCAGACTCGGGAAGCTCAAAGTAATTTTTAAGGGCACTGAGGGTGTAGGCATACAGGCCCACATGGCGGCGAACAGGGCTCTTCTCAAGCGTAGCGCGTGCTTTTTCGGGCTTGCGAATGGCGGGTATGGTGCTTTTGGAGAAGGCCATGGCGTAGCCGTCTTTATCTACCAGCACGGTGGTGCCGCTGTAGGGGGTCGTTTTCTTGCTCTCCACCAAGCGGTCGTATTCATTCCAATCCAAATGGATGCAGGGGGTAAATACATCGGCAGGGGTGGCTTTCCACTCGTCAATCAACTGCTGGATGACCCACGGCGGGCACAGCGGGTTGTCGCCTTGCAGGTTAATGATGAATGCGGGCGGCTCAGCCTGCTGACTCACGGCGTCCCAGCAGCGCTCTGTACCGCTGCGGCAGGTTTCGGCTGTCATGACGGCGGGTATGCCTGCGCCGTTGCAGAAGTCCAGAATGCGGGTGTCATCTGTGGCGACTACATAGTTGCAGTCGTCGTTGTGGCGGCAGATGGAATCTGCAATTTCGGCCACGCGGCGAATCATTTCCTTGCCGGCAATCTTGACCAGCGGCTTGCCCGGCAGACGCGTAGAGGCGTAGCGGGCCGGTATGACAATGAGGATGGATTGAGACATGACGTGCTCTGAATTGGTTGTTCTTCCCCCTCATTCTACCGTTTTCTTCCTCCTTTGCCAAGAAAAAACTGATGCGGGGCGGAGCAAAACAATCATTCCGCTTGACATCGGGCGGCTTACCCTCTAAAATTCAAGTCATGAAGCAAGCGTTCCTTTTTCTCGCAATGAGTGGTGTTGCCGCCTGTGTGGCTGCGGCAGATGATGTGCAGTCTGTTTGCACCGCGCTGGATGCCGGCTTGGCAGAGCAGCTTTCTATTCTTCGCGGAATGACGGATGCCGGGGCTTGCGCTGCCGGTGTGCCGGCCTTGCAAGCTAATTTTGATAAGCTGCAAGCCCTGAATGACCGTGTTGATACCACGGAGATGTGGCGATATATTGAAAATACGGCAGAGCTCAAGTCTAAGCTTGTGCTTTGCATTCAGAAAATATCCATAGAGTTCTACCGCTTGGAACAAGCTCAATTTTATGGTTGTGAGGAGCTCAAAACGCTGCTCACACCTCTGCTTATCCCCGCTGCCTCCCGCCCCGATGAGCAGCCGGAAGAGTGAAGCTGTTTTCTTTTTGCCGCAGAATATCCTGCACATGTGCCAGCTCGGTGTCCATGTACTCGGGTAGGTCATTCTTGTGCTGCGCCATTTGACAGAATACTTCGTCTCTATAGTCAACCGCTTGCCGGTAGGATTCTTCTTCCGACCCGTATTGCAAATCTGAAAAATACCGGGTAATAATGCGGCCGCAGCGTTGAATGCTTACTCTCCAGCCCTGAAAATCAGTGTTCTCGTATGTATAGCGAGTAATGTTTTTATTCTTCATGTGGGGTAATGAGGGTTCGTATGTAAGACTCCGCCACCCGGTACCGGATTCAATAACTTACAGATTTCGGGGCCCGGAAATACCTTGCTGCTGATAAAACTTGATTTCCGAAAAAATAGGTGTATAATCCGTGCCCGATTATGGAAGCATTCTCTCCCTGGACTTTATTTGTAGACTTAGGCGTAATATCATGCTTGTTGCTGGTATGTAAGTTTCTCCGTGTTAAGTTGAAACTGATGCAGAAGTTTTTTATCCCGCCGAGTTTGGCGGCGGGATTCCTCGGTTTGGTTTTCGGGCCGGGTGGTATGGATGTGCTGCCTCTTTCCTCCTACATGGGAACATACGCGGGTATTCTCATTGCCTTTATCTTCGGTTCGTTGGCGCTCACCTCGCAGCGTGCTGAGGGGCAGGGCGCCTCTATAGGGCGTATGTGGGCGTATTCTCAAGCCGGATTACTGTTGCAATGGGCTGTGGGTGGCCTGTTGGGGCTGCTGTTGTTGCAGGCGGTATGGCCGGGTATCGGTGCCGGATTCGGTATCACGATGCCCAGCGGTTTTTGCGGAGGCCATGGTACGGCAGCAGCCGTGGGGGAGGCATTCCGCAAGCTCGGCAATGATGACATCCTCACGCTTGCCATGACGGCCGCTACCGTGGGTATTGTGGCCTCTGTATTTATCGGCCTGCCTCTTATTAAATGGGCTACCCGCAAGGGGCACTCCTCCTTTATTACGGATTATGATGCTTTGCCCGTAGAGCTGCGCACAGGCTTGCTTGTGCCGGAGGAAAAACGCCCCCGCCTGGGTACGGATACCTGTTCATCTATCTCTATTGATTCTCTCACATTCAATCTTACCGTAGTGTCGGTAATTGCATTGGGCGGTTACGGTTTGAGCAAGTTGGTGGGTATATGGGTGCCGGGGTTGGAGTTACCCGTATTCAGTTGCGCCTTTGTAGTGGGTGTTCTGTTGCGAAAAATATTTGATCATACCGGAGCCATGCAGTATACATGCCCCCAGACCATCAGCCACATGAGCGGTATGATGACGGATTTTCTCGTGGCATTCGGCATTGCCAGTATTAAGCTGGCTGTTGTGGTGGCATATTGGCAGCCCTTGGTGATTTTGTTGCTGGTGGGCTTGTCTTTTACTCTGGCGTATGTTTTGATAATGGGGCGTCTTATGCAAAAAGAGTGCTGGTTTGAGAAAGCCATTTTCACTTGGGGGTGGTTTACCGGAACGATGGCTATGGGTATTGCCCTGCTGCGCGTGGTAGACCCCGATATGCGTTCCCGCTGCTTGGATAGCTATGCGCTTGCTTACCTCTTTATTGCCCCCGTAGAGATTGCGTTGGTCACCTTTGCTCCCATGGTGTTTACCAATGGTGGCGGGTTGTGGTTTTCCTCTGCTTGTTTGGTGGCCGGTATTGCGGTGCTGGGCGTTGCCAAGTGGCGTGGTTGGATGCGTGCATGATACGGCAAGTTTTCATACAGATATACATAAAAACAGGCACAGGTTGATTCCTGTGCCTGTTTGATTTAAATATGAAAAGCGTGATTAGTTGTTTTGCAGCTCTGCAAGACACTCTCTCAAGGCCTGGCTGCCGTAGCAGTCATTGGCGCTGAGGGTTTCTACAACAGCAGATACACGCTGGCCATGCTCTACTATCGTGCCCAGTACGATGGGCAACAGTTTTTGTTGAATGGCAGGGTCCATGGTTTGGATGCGGTTGAGCTTGGCCTGCAACCCGGGAGCTGTCAATTTGAGTGTGTTGATGCGCTCTGCGGCGGCTTCGGCGCTGGAGAGGTCTGTGGCGCTCTCCAAAGCGGAGGTGAGTTCTTCCATGAATTGGGCGAACTCCGTGATGGCGGCCATGGCCTCTTCTTCGGTCATGGTGGAGCTGATGACAGAGGTGTCAAACAGCTGGTCTTGGGCATTAACCGTGCCCAGTGTTGCAATGGCTGCAATAGCGATGTGCTTGAACATAAGTGGTTATTTGTTGCGTTTTTTGAGAGTGGATACAAGCAGTACCCCGCCCCATACATAATCTATACCGGCAAAGGCAAAGAGCATGGTGCGCCCCCATTGGGGCTCCATTTTCAATGCAAATACCAGAAAGAAGGTGGCCAGAGCCAAGAAAAAAATGGCGCGTGCAAGTGATTGCATGAGGCGTGGTGTATCGGGCAAAAGGTTACTTGCTCAGGGAGATAAGCTCCATCTCAAAGATGAGGGTGGAGTTCGGGCCGATGCTGCCGGGGCCATTGGCGCCGTATGCCAGATTGGCAGGGATGGTTACCTTCCACTTGGCACCTACGGGCATGAGCATGAGCGCCTCGGTAAAGCCGGGGATGACTTGACGAATATTGAACTTAACGGGGGCTTTGGATTGGTCAAACACCGTGCCGTCTACCAGCGTGCCTTTGTACATGACCTCTGCCGTGGGAGCTTCGCCGTGCTTGGCTGCATCGTAAGTTTCACCGTTGCCGGCTACCAGTACCTCGTACTGCAAACCGCTGTCGGTGGTGGTTACTTCGGCACGCTTGCCGTTTTCTTCCATGTATTTGCGACCCAGCTCCAAGTTGGCGGCACCGCGTTGCTCACCACGCTGTTGCAGCATGCTGAGGAACTCATGCTGGTAGCGGTCTGTGTTTTCATCGATAAGGCTCATATCCATCTCTCCGGAGATACCGTTCTGTATGCCTTTGGCGAGCATGTCGCCCACGATGTCGGCGGCTTCAATACCGGGCAGCATTTGCGGGAGAATCTGGCTACCGAGGCGGTACCCGATGAGGTACCCCATCACTTGTTTCATTTTATCTTGGTCGGTCATGTGTGTTATTTTAACGTGAAAAAAATGAGAAACAAGCCTGCATCAAGACATGCAAGGTAGAAATGTTGTTTTTTTACTTGCGGACACGGGGTGACTTGCGGTACACTGTATGCAACCCGAGTAACGGTTAAATTTTTTATGAATAAACGAACAATAGCTGCAATAGCGTTACTGCTGGCCGGGGCAGCCGGTAGTGCGTATTTTGTCAAGCCTGAGTTATACGGTGCTGTACAGACCGAATCTCTGGCTGTAACCGACGCCATGGCTCCTGCTCGCGCTAAGAAAAAAGCCAAGAGCAAAAAGACGTCTACGAAAACCGCAACCAAGAAGAGTGGTAGTGCTTTCGATTCCCTTACCTTGGTATCTTCTACCGAGTGGGCTGATTCTACCGCGAAGCGAGATGCATTGGCTGCCGCCATTCTGAAAGAATTGGCCGGTGATGACAAAGCTGATGCTCAGCGTTTTATTCAGGATGAAAAGAATAAGATGCTGGTAGCTCAGTGGGTGGTAGCTCAGGCAGATGTGGTGGCCGCCGGCGAGCAGGCCAAGCGTGAGTCAGATGCTCAGGCCAACCTCAAAAAATTACAAGATGAGCTTGCTAAGAAAAAGGCCGAGGTGCCCGAAGGGTGCAAACCCTCTGACCGCAAGACTTGGGAAATTCAGCAGCTGGAGCATAAAATTGCCCGTGCAGAGGTAGTGTTGGCTACTGCTTCTACCATCAAGAATGCTGTTGTAAGCAGTAAGGCTGCCACGTTGATGGAGAAAATCGCAGCGGATGAAGAATGGTTGGAGCAATTTGCATTCAGTGGTGAATGTGTTCGCCCCGGTATGGCTCTTGATATTCTCGTAGCCATTGCAGAGAAGCAGCCGGACCTCTTCACCAGCCGCATGGTGCGTGATATTGCCACGGCTACTGCGCTGGAGTACGCTAAATCCTCTTGGAATAAAGAAGACGCCGTAGAGCGTGCGGATTTCTACATCCGTAACTACAAGGCCGGTCGTCTTAACTCAGTGTTTGACAAGCTCCCGTTCTGGCAACGCCGTATGGTATGCGGCTGCAAGGGTGACAACCCGTATGGCAGCATTGCTAGCTTGGAGTGGAGCTTGGAAAACGTGCATATTCCCGCAGACCAGTACCCCGGTAGCTGCTGGCGTTGTGCATACCGCCTGAACAATATCTACGGCGACAGTATCCATGGCCCGCAGTATTATGCTCCGTGGGAGGCTTCTTACCCGGAAAATCGTACAGCTCTCACCTACTATGTGGGCGGTGTATGCGGTAGTCTTTCCCACTTCGGTGCATTCTCAGCCCTTGCTAACGGTGTGCCCGCTTTGACTGCCGGTGAGCCCGGCCACTGTGCCTATATTGTTAAGGTCGGTGAGAAGTGGACCCCTGCATACTCCCTGAGCTGGGATCGCGGTTTGCACTGGCAGGTGTTCCAGAATGTGCATTCATTCTCTTCTCTTCATTCTGCAACGGAGCTGTACGACAAGAAGTCTGAAAAAGAAACTTCTTTGTCACAAGTGTTGAGAGTGGCCGGTAATATTTATGCCCAACAAGGTAAGGCTGACTCTGCTGCATCTTGCTTCAATGCGGCGGTGGAGACACAGCCCCGCAACTTCATGGCTTGGCGTGAGTGGTGGACTGCTCTGACTCCCTCCGGTTCTGCTGAGGCATGGATGAAGTTTAATTCTTCTCTTTGCAAGAATTTGGTGCCCTTGTACCCGGAGATGGCTTTTGAAGCCATGCAGAAGGGGGCTCTTGCCGGTATGGCCGCAGCTATGGATAAAAAGCAGCTGCGTAAGTGCGTGTTGGATTTCTGGCGTGCCTGTGATGCCATGGGCCCCGATCGCTGGCACATTGAAAGATTGGCTAACGCTCAGTTGGAAAAGCTCGGTATCTCTGCCAAGACTCCCAAGGAGCTTTGCAGCATCTATTCCGACCTGTTGTCCGCTTCGTCTTCCTCCTCTCAGTACATGTCCGTCATGCTGGGCTGGGGCAATAACGTATCTGCCAATCTCGGTGAAAAAGACCGTAAGGATTTCATGGCTGCCATGATTAAGGGTATCCAGAAGGGTAAAGGCATGTCAGCCGAAGATAAGGATAAATTGCTGGGACCGGCTCTGTTGGCCGCCGAGCAGTCTCGCGATATGGATACGTTCCAGGCAATCGGCCAGATGCTTTCTGAAAAGTACAAGAAACCCGCCAATGTATTGCCCAAGCATGACCCGTTCCCCGGCAAACTGGCCTCCAAGGGTGGTTTGGTATGGGCAAGTTCTACTTCTCAATGGGATAACCCCTGCTCACACTGGGGCCTTTTGGAGGAGTGCGGTGGTACCTTCCACACCGCTAAGGATACAGATGCATGGCTGGTGGTGCAGTTGCCCCGTCAGGTGAATGTAACGGGTGTTGTTTTGGTAACGAATCCCGGTAATCTTCACCGTTTGAACAACATGAAGATTCAGGTGTCTGAGGATGGCGAGAAGTGGGTGGATGTTCACCAGTTCGGCCCCTGCAATCAGCGTGTGTTGCGTGCTGATTTGGGTGGCAAGCTGCCGTTGGCCAAGTATGTGCGCATTCTTCGCCCCGGTGGCCCCGAGTTCTTCCATCTCAATGCCGTTTATGTGTATGGTAACCAAGCTGCTTAATTCCTAACCCATTTATACGAAAATGAAGAAATTATTTTATGGTGTTATGTTGACATCCCTGCTTGCTGCCGGTGTGGATGCCGCCCCCGCTAAGGGCGGCGTGCTCACGGCAGAGAATTACCAAGCCGTGCAGGGAAATGTGCCGGAGGGCGGTTACGTGCTCGCCCTCTATGCCGATGGGTGGGATAAGTACAGCGAGAAGCTTACCGAGAAGATGCTTGCCGATGCTTCTATGCAGACGGCGTTGGCTGGTTCTGTGGTTATTGAATACGCTGTACCGAATCTTTCTACCGATGAAACCAACAAGGCCCGAGCCGATAAGCTCGGTAAGCTGCGTTGGGTGGCTGCTAATACATATCCCGCATTTGCGTTATATGATAAGAACGGCCGCCACTACGCTACGGTAACGGTGCCGTACTCCGACCGCAAGGACCCGGAGAAGGTTGCCCAGCAGATTACCGCTGCCAAGGAAGCTCTTGCCAAGCAGAATGCCCTGTTGGAGAAAGCCAAGGGGGAGAGCGGCTTGGCCAAGGCCCAGTCACTCGGTAAGTCTGCACTCTTTGAAAACATCAACCGTCCTGACAATATCGTCAAGATGGTTAAGGATGCAGACCCTCAGGACAAGTCCGGTTATGTGCGCCGCTTGGAGTTCAATGGTCATGCTTATGCCATTGATAGCGCCGGAACAAAAGATTGGAAGGCTACCTTGAAGGATGTGGAGGACAAAATTGCCGACAAGAACTATTCCGATACGCAGCGCCAGGGTCTCTATGCAACGGCTATCGGACTTCTGCGTCGCCATGGTGACTTGAATGACCAGAAAAAGGTGGTTCGTTACCTGCGCGAGATGGAAAAAATTGACCCCCAGTCTCCGCTCGGTCGCTCGGCTGACCACGCCAAAACCATTTGGGTAAGCGAACTGAGCTTGGCAGACGGTTGGTCTCCCGTTGTATTGCCCAAGAACGATGACCCTGCTGAAATCAAGGGGCCGTTGCCCATTAAGGCAGCCGGTACCTATGAGGTAACCTTTACCTACAGCCGTGGGCCGCATCAGCTGGTCATCAAAGGCGTACGTTTGTATGACGGTAGCCGAAAAATTGCCGAAGATATGCATGACGGTACCACCGGCATTAAGCACAACAAGAATGTGTATACCCTTGAGGTGCCTGCTAAGGTGAAGTCTCCCAAGCTGGAGGCTATCTTCCACATGCCTAAGGATCGCGATTCTTACGGTACCATTTCTGTTAAGAAGAAGTAATTGAAGAACCTGTTTAACAGATTCCGCATATTAGTGCACCCCCTCTGCCTCTTTTCGGTAGTGGGGGTGCTCACTCTTGCTTTGATATATTGCCATGCGTATGTGCCACGTGTGGTAAAAGTGAAACAAGTGGTTCCCTTTTTGCACGCAACTCACACCGATGCCGATAAAGTGAATATGCCGTGCCAAGGTTGCCATATAGGGGCAGAGCGGGGGGCCGGTGCCGGTATGCCACCGGTTTCCGTTTGTTTGGATTGCCACCGCCACGTCCTTGCGGATGATACCCGCTTATTGCCCGTGCATGCTGCGGCCAATATGGACTCCCCCATCTACACCGGTGAGCCCTTAGTATGGAAGCTCAGCACCCCATTGCCGGCACATGTTCATTTTCATCATTCGCGCCATGCTCAGGCCGGGATTTCTTGCGCAGAGTGCCACCCCTCGCCCGATGCCCTCGTGCAGCATACCATGAGCTCGTGTTTGGATTGCCACCGTAAGCATGCCTTGCCTACGGATTGTGATGCGTGCCATCATTAACTCGGTATTCCATGGCAGAGGGCTACTTTTTTATCGTTCTGGAACCTGCATAAAATGTTTTATACCGGGTGAACAAATCCCGAGTTGCTATTCAGGCGTTGATAGTGTACAATCCCTCCGCACATGTCGGAGGCATCACACAGAGAGGGTATCAGTCGTCGCAGCTTTTTAAAGTGGCTGGGGGCACTGGCTTTGCTTGCGTTGCCGGCTTGCCGTCGGGCACAACAATATGCCGTGCAGCCGGAGGATTGCCCGGAGTGGATGCTACCGGGTAATTCTACTTGTTTCGCCACATGTATGCCATGGGCAACGGGTGCTATCCCCTTGTTGGCCGTGTGTTACGATGGCTTGCCCGTATCCTTGCAAAGTAATCCCGCTTACGAAGCGGTTCGGCGGGGGCTGCCTGCTTTTGCTCAGGCTTCTATTCTTGATTTGTATGATGAAAATCGCCTTGCTCAGCCTACACGTGCAGGTAAACCTCACCCCATGCAGGCTTTTAAGGCCTCGTTGCGGGCGTGGGCTGCTTTGTTGAAAGAGGGGCGGCGTGTCGGTTTCCTTTTTCCTGCCGGATATTCGGCTATTCGCATGGCTCAAGTAGAGGCGTTGCGGCAATTCAACGGTGCATCGTTTTATTCGTATGATGTGGCGGCCGGTGCTCGCCCCGGCGGATTCCCGGAGCTGGAGACGTTGATACAGTCTTCATTCGGCCCGGCGGTATGCTTTGATACCGGATTCGGGAGTTTGGCTGACCTGACGCAGGCGTTGCCTCAGTTGGAGGTGCTTTTCATTTTTACACCGGCAGATCCTGCTGCTTTTGATGCTGATTTTGCGGCTGCTTTACAGAACTGTACTGCTGAAACCGTGCGCTTGATGGCCTCGCCCTCTCATGCAGATGTCACATCGGGGCTCAGCTTGTATGTAGTGCCCCAAACGCATTATTTGGAAGAGTGGGGGGCAGATGCCGATGCTTACGGCAATTTGTGTTTGCGCCAACCCATAACACAGCCCTTGCGTGCCGCCTTGTCAGAGGCAGAAGTGTTGCATGCACTGCTGCACCAAGGTGAGGTGCCGGAAGCCGGGGGCGTATCCACAGCCAAAGGATGGTTAGAAAAGCTGGTGCCTGATTGGGAGACTGCGCTGAAGCTGGGGTATGTACCCGCAGGTGCGCCCAAACCGCGTGAGATTTCACCCACGCCACATGCGGATATCAACTTCTATTTACACCCATATTATGCCGATGGCCGATTCCGGCATAATGCATGGCTGCGTGAGAATTATTTTCCCCTGAGCGGGTGGGCCGGTGATGGCGAGGCTTTTTTGCCCGGTGGCGGTTCTCCCGGTAGCTTGATTATGGGGAGTTTGCGAGTATCGGCGTGGCGTCATGCCGGGGTGAAATCCTATTGGTTACCTCTATATCCTGAGTATGTTAAAGCCTCGGTGGGTATGCAGAAAGATGAGTTCATAGCAGGCGCTCCCCATGCTGAATCCCCACACCGCGCGGCAAAGCCTCTGCCGATGCGCCGGGTGGCGGTACCCCGGTTCAGTGGTAAAACCTCTCCCCAGTGGGGCATGGTGATAGATTTATCCCGCTGTATAGGCTGTGGGGCCTGTACGTTGGCATGCCGAGCGGAAAATAATATACCCACCGTAGGGCTGCAAGAGATGTGCTATGACCGCGATTTGCAGTGGTTGAGGATAGAGCGTTATCTGAGCGCGGATGGGGAATTGCACTTTGTGCCGATGGCTTGCCGCCAATGCGAAAAGGCTCCGTGTGAGGCAGTGTGCCCCGTTAATGCCACAACTCACACCGCCTCCGGATTAAACACCATGGTGTACCCCCGTTGTTGGGGAACTCGCTATTGTTCTGCGGCTTGCCCGTATCAGGCACGTACGTTCAATTTCAGAGATTATGCCAAGGCGGAGCAAGAGAAAATGTCCCGTCCGCATAATCCGCAAGTGACTCTGCGTTCCCGTGGCGTGATGGAAAAATGCACCTATTGTGTGCAGCGTATCAATGCCGCTGAAAACGCAGGAGGCCCCCCCCCTCAAACGGCATGCCAACAGGTATGCCCCACCGGCGCAATTAAACTCATCAATCTTTGTGATGCCCCCCTGCCGGAGCAGGTAATCACGAGCTTTGATGTAAAAGGAACGCACCCCCGCACCCTGTATACATGATACCTCGGGCCACGGGGGTGCGATTGATTTTTCTGCATCAGGCGTATTCTACCGTCTTGCGCTTCTTTTCCAATTCTTTGATGCGCTCTAACGCCGTATCGATATTTTCACAGATATTCTCCTCACCCAATTCACAGATGAACTGAGAATCTCGGCGTATCACTTTAATGGGCTGAGCTTGCACACCGCACAGCAGCAGGGTAATTTCGCGGCGTTTGCAGTAGGTCAGGAAATCCTCCAGCACGTGCAACCCCGATGCATCCAGCGTCGGTACCAATCTCATGCGCAAAAGCACGTAGTTCATGTCCGGCTCAAGGGAGCGGAAGACGCGGTCTTTGAATTGCTCTACGGCTCCGAAGAAGAACGGACCCTGAATATCGAATACTTCAACATTGTCGGGTATGTGGCGCAGGTAGCGGGAACGTGCCGGTTGTTCCTCGGGGTCCTCACCCTCAATCTCGCGGGAAATCATTTCAACATTGCTCACCTGAGCCATGCGGCCGATGAAGAGCAGGGCGGCCAAGACTACGCCTACTTCTACTGCCACTACCAAGTCAATGAGCACTGTCAGCACGAAGGTGATAATCAGCACGGCGCGGTCTTGTTTGGGGCCTGTAAGCAGGTGGCAAAAGGTGCTTACCTCTGCCATGTTCCAGCATACAATAGCCAGAATACCGGCCAGAGCAGGCAGCGGTACAATGGCTGCATATTGCCCTGCTAACAACAAGATGAGAAGCAAGGTAATGGCGTGTATAATACCGGAGACCGGGGTTTTGCCGCCGGAACGAATGTTGGTAGCTGTTCGGGCAATAGCACCGGTCGCGGGTAAACCGCCGAACAAAGCAGAGGCTATGTTGCCTGCGCCTTGGCCGATGAGTTCGGTATTCGGGTGGTGGCGGGAGCCGGTCATACCATCAGCCACACTTGCGCTCAGAAGTGACTCAATGGCCGCCAACAGCGCTATCACGAATGCCGGTTTTACCAAAGCGGGTAAGGCGCTCCATTCAAAATCCGGGAAACTGGGCAAGGGCAAACCTTTGGGCAGCTCGCCGAAGCGCTTACCGATGGTGTCTACCGGCAGTTCAAACACTGCGCATATAATGGTAGCAGCCAGCATGCCTACAAGCATGAACGGGGCTCGCGGTGCATAGCGGCGCGTGATAAGTATTGTGGCTACGGTGAACAATGATATTCCCAATGCCCACCAATTGATGGTGTGAAAATACTCAAAATAGCACTGCCATTTGTGGACAAACTCTGCCGGTACGGCCACGGGAATATCCAACCCCAACAAATCTTTAACCTGCGTGCAGAAAATGGTTACCGCAATACCCGAGGTAAAGCCCGTTGTTACAGGGTACGGTATAAACCGTATCAGTGCCCCCATGCGTAGTAAGCCGAACA
Organism: Akkermansia sp.; assembly: GCA_017549485.1. Taxonomy (GTDB): domain Bacteria; phylum Verrucomicrobiota; class Verrucomicrobiia; order Verrucomicrobiales; family Akkermansiaceae; genus Akkermansia. The sequence continues at coordinate 14,143 of JAFYUT010000027.1, read as the reverse complement.
ATATCAAAAAGATACCGGCCATGAGGGTGCACATGATAAGCCCACCCATACCGAAGCTGCCAACCACCCCTGCAATGATGATGACAAATGCTCCCGTGGGGCCGCCGATTTGGTACTTACTGCCACCCAGTAATGATATCATGAAGCCTGCCACCACAGCCGTTATCAATCCCGTAGAAGGGGTGATATCCGAACATCCGCATGCAATGGCAAAAGCCATCGCCAGAGGCAAAGCTACTACACCCACAGTCAGGCCTGCCGTCAGGTCAGAGAGGAATGTCTTTTTATTATACTCTTTAAGCGATTTGAAAAGACTTGGCGTGTACATCTCTGCCCCAAAATATACGCCCGATTTAGCGGGTTGTAAAGGAAAAATCTAAATTCTGAGATGCAAATAGTCATTTACTGACGCCTATTTTTCTTGAAAATTAACCCGTGTGCCGTTATAATTCGCCCGCGCGTGAGTACCGTCCGAAAAAAAGATTTTTTCCGCATAGCTTTCCCGATTCTGTTAGTGGGTGGGCTGCTTGTGCTTTGCCTGCATTTTTGTACCGTATCAGCAGGCGGTGATTCCGTTAATGTTTATGCGGCAGATGCCCCCGGCCAACAGCTACCGGAGAAGTTGTTGCCGAACATGGTTGCCTTGACGGCTGAGCAACTGGCCCGTATTCCGCTGGCGGATGGTTTTCAGTGGCCCGTCGGGGCCCCGAATCTGGCTTTTATGTACGATGCACAAGGCTTCGGAGAAGAGAATGCCAAGCGTGGCGGTTTTCATTCCGGGCAAGATCTTAATGGCATAGGCGGTGAGAATACCGATGCCGGCGAGTCTGTGCGTGCGGCTGCCCGTGGCAGAGTTGTGTATTGTGGTACGCCGTCTGCCGGTTGGGGTAAAGTGGTGGTATTGGCACACCGTATACCGGGTGATGATACGGTGTATCAAAGTATATATGCCCATTTGCAAGATGTAAAAGTTGCATACGGGGACACCGTGTGCCGAGGGCAGCAGATTGGTACCATCGGTACGGCTGAGGGTGTTTATTTGGCTCATCTGCATTTTGAAATTGTTGCTTCTCGTGTCATTGAGGCCGGTATTACGGCATATCATCCGGCCGGTACCATGAACCGCCTGAACCCGCAAGAGTTTATCTCCGCTCACGCAGCCCCCGCATTCCCCGACCCCATGTGGGAGGTGGCGGCCAAGCTTAAACTGAACGAAGCCTTTTCTTCCGGAAACCCGTAATCTTTTCAACATTTATTCATATCATGAAACGCAGTATCATACTTTTTCTTCTTACCTTTTCCGTAACCTCCGGTGTGGTGGGTACGTTCTATTATCTCAAGCATCAGCATGACCAATCCGCGGCGACCAAACCGGCTCCCGTTGCAGATGCTGAGCAAAATGCTCAGAAAACCACCGCTCAGGAGGAAGCCACGGATGAAACTACACCCTCCACCTCAGATGCCGGCAAACAGGCCGCTACCTCTGCAACGGAGCCTTCTGCCCCGGTGTCCGATTTGCCCCCTGTTTTCCCTGATGAAGATTTGCTGACCTCTACCGATGAGAAGCCTGCGGATGAAAAGCCGACTGAAGAGACACCTGCTACCGATTCCGCGGAAGAAGAGGTGACCTTGCCTGAGGGCGTTAAGCCCAACAATGAGGCTCACAAAACGGCACTGGTTGTGGTAGAAAAACTCAAGACGGATGACCCTGCCACCGCACTTCAAAAAATGGTCGATAAACAGCAGGTAAGCCCGCAGGCTGCTGCCGTTATCACTGATTGGCTCAAGGAGAATCAACCCGCTGATGTTCAGGAAATCGGTGATATTCGCAACCATGCAGACGGCACCAAGACGTACCGTTACCGTGTCACTACGGCTAACGGCGAAAATGATTTGCTGTTGGATATTCTCACTGACAAAGCTGGTCAGAATCCCTTTATTGCCACGGCTGCCACCACTCCGTCCGACAAGACGATGTTGTTGGCTTCCAGTGACTCCATGACGGTGGCTGAGGGCTTTATCCAAGCCGTGCGAGAGGGTGATATGTCTAAAGCCCGCTCCATGGTGAACAACAAGACAGTTTCCGCTGCTACATTGGCAGGTTTGTGCATGATTTTTGAAGAAGGCACTTTCGTGTTGAGCAGTAAGACTCCTATTCGCAACACGGTTCTTAATCCCAGAGCCGCTATGTACCTTGTGTATGTTGTGCCCTCTGATAACCCCGATGCTCCCAAGGTAGAGGCCAATCACATTGCCATGTCGCTTACTCGCTTGGATGAGAGCTGGCAAATCACCGGCGTCGGTACGGACCGTTTGCTTGATATTTACCTGACAGGTGCTCAAAAAGAGGGTGGCCGTTACTTCCCCATTGTTAAGAACCCCAAGGGCGGTGAGTCTTTGGCTCTGTATTTCGACTTTGATGATGCCAACCTGACCCCTCGCTCTGAGCGCCAGCTGCAAATCGTGGCTGATATTCTGCGCGAGAGCAAGGGCAAGCTTGATATTGCCGGTCATACCGACGACCTCGGCACCGAGGAGTACAACCTCAAGCTTTCTGAGCGTCGTGCGGAGTCCGTGCGTCAGGTGCTTATCAAGTTCGGTGTTGCTCCGGAGCAGATTACTACCAAGGGCCTTGGTAAGAATGAGCCTCGCCAGCTGTTGTCCGAGACCGATGATGAAGACCAAATGGACTTCAAGCGTGGTGAGAACCGCCGCGCTGAGATTTACCTTGACTTTGAGTCATGAAATATACGCTGAGGCCTACTGCTCCCGGGCGAGACTATGCCGCAGAGCTTAACCCCGAGCAGTATGCCGCCGTCACTACCGATGCCCGCCATGCACTGGTTATAGCCGGTGCAGGCAGTGGAAAAACACGCACCCTCACCTATCGCGTGGCGCGGTTGCTGGAGCTCGGCGTGGCTCCATGGCGTATTTTGTTGCTGACGTTTACCAACAAAGCCGCGCGTGAAATGCTGGAGCGCGTGGCCGCCTTGGCCGGTATGGGGGCAGGGCAGATATGGGGTGGCACATTCCACTCCGTAGCGAATCGTATACTGCGTTTACACGCCACTCGTCTCGGTTATCAGCCCGGTTTCACCATTTTGGATGGCGATGATCAGCGCGCTCTTTTCCGGGCTCTTACCAAGCAATTTGTTGGCAAAACACCTAAGAACGAGCGTTTTCCCAAGGCTGAGGTGTTGCAAAGTCTGCATAGCTTAGCTATCAATACCGGCCGCAGCTGGCAGCTGACTCTGCGTACCGAGTATGCTCACCTTGATAAACATGAGGAGGTTATAGGCAAAATTTTTGATGCCTACCAAACCCGCAAAATGGAGAGCAATGCCATGGACTTTGATGACCTGCTCACCAACCTGCTGCGGCTTTTGCAAGAGCATGAGGATATACGCACAGATTTGCAGGGGCGCTTTTTGCATGTGTTGGTAGATGAGTATCAGGATACCAATGTGCTGCAAGCCTCTATCATTGGTTTACTGGCCGGGGGGGGAGATTCTTCTCTCATGGTGGTGGGCGATGACGCGCAAAGTATCTATTCTTGGCGCGGTGCCAATGTAGACCACATATTTGAGTTCTCGCACACCTACCCGGATGCCGAGGTCTTTAAAATTGAGACCAATTACCGAAGTGTGCCTGCCATTCTGGAAATTTCTAATGCCGCTATTTCTCAAAATACGCGGCAATTTGCCAAGACCCTGCGCCCTGCCAGAGATACCGGGCGTATGAAACCCGCCGTTATCCCGGCGCCCGATAACCGCACCGAGGCTCGATTCATTGCACAACGTATCGATGAGCTTATGGCCGCCGGTATTGCAGGTAAAGATATTGCCGTGCTCTATCGTGCGCACTTTCATAGTATGGATGTGCAGATGGAGCTTACCCGTAATCACATCCCTTATCGCATTACCAGTGGCTTGCGTTTCTTTGAGCAAGCTCATATCAAAGATATCGTGGCGTGGTTGCGTTTGCTCTCTAACCCGAGAGATGAAATCGCTTTCCGCCGCATTGTGGCTACTTTTCCCCGCGTGGGTGAGGCCACGGCTGCCAAGCTGTGGCAAAGCTGGTTTGAGGTGGCAGATGCTTGGTTGCAGGCTAACCCGGAGGCCTCTACCATTACTGCCCCCCACCGAGAGGTATTTGCTGCCGTAAAAGTGCCGGCTGCGGCGCGTCCGCATTGGGGCGGTTTCCTGGCTTCCATGGATGACCTGCACCCTGCCGACAAAGTGCTGACGCCTGCTGAATTGGTGCGCTTGGTGCAGAACTTTATGGATGCCCACCTGCGCGCATCTTATGAGAATTATGAGGAGCGTTTGGAGGATATAGGGCAGCTTACTCGCTCCTTGGCAGATGCGGCGGATTTGGATGCCTTCCTCAGCCAAGTAGCACTCCTCAGTGAGGATGATACGCAAACGGAGATTGACCCGGACTGCGTGACCCTCAGCACCATTCACCAAGCCAAAGGGTTGGAGTGGAAGGTGGTCTTCGTCATTTTCTTGGGCGAGGGGCTATTCCCCCATTACCGTGTGATTCAGAGCGGCGATGCCGATGATATCGAGGAAGAGCTGCGCCTTTTTTACGTTGCCATCACCCGTGCAGAAGACCAGCTATACCTCAGCTATCCCCGCTACAATGGCCACAGCTACGATAGTCAGTTCTGCCCCCCATCTCGTTTCCTCACCACCCTGCCGCCCGAGCTGTATGAGCTTTGGAATCTGTGAGGCTGCCACTATGCCATATCATTCTGCGAGTGATTTCTTGTATACCTCAAGAACTTGTTCGGCGTGGTTATACTGATAACGTCTCGCTTCTATTGCCTCTACGGGTATACGGTTTCTTCTTCTCAGCCCGCGATGCTCTTCCATGAATGAGCACATGTGGGTGATGCCGTTGCTCCGGATGCTGACATCATTGCCGCTCACCTGTATGGTGGAGAAAGCATTTGAATCCGTACTGATAAATCGTTTGTGCTCGGTGTCGGTATATAGACGGCAGCTAGACTCCCACAACACGAGCGAATCATAGCCGAGGAGGTAGCGGTGCAAGGTTGACTTTTCCAGTATGTAGAGCTTATTGCCGATAATGGCATACATCAGCTCTGTGCCGTCAGGCATTTTACCGCATGAGATGAGAACGGCTGAGCCTGCCGTTACAGCGTCTATTGTTAGTCCGTTGTTCGGCTTCGGAATATAGGGCAGGGTATTCTCTCCGTATGTATTGCTGCTTAAAAAGAGTATAGACGCTAGAATGAAAGACTGAATCGGTTTGGTGGCGTTCATAGGTGGTGTAATCTGCCCCTATACTAGCATAGTGTGTGGCGAATTAAAACAAAAAACGCTTAAAAAATCCAATTCTCGCTCGCATTTGCGTCCTTACCGGCGCTCATCTTTAAGAAAATCCGGCGTGTGGAAGCGGAACTCTACATTAACGTTGTACCATGTATGGTCGGGCGGTACGGTCGGGGCATCTTGCGGGGGGATGTATTGGTATTGCGGTTTGTTCTGTTGAACCGTAACGGTCAAATCTACATCTTTTATGCTGCACGGAATACAGTAATTCTGAATAAATTTGCGAATTTGTTGCACGTCTTGTACGGCGGCGGCTTCCTCTTCTGTCAGGGCGTACCAGTAATGAACACAAGTTCCTCCTCCTGACGTGGAGAAAACTCGTTCTTCCGGATTCAGTTGGTGTGAGATGAGACCGTGATGAAGAAAACGTAGAATAAGCTCACTTGTTGCGTTACTGCGGCAGTCCTCAAGTTTATGGTATTCCGATTTGCAATTTTGTAATTCTTCTTTTCGGTGTTTATTTTCACAATAGAGTACGATAATGACGACTCCGGCAACAAGATGCAACCAGTAGTGCCCGGATAAATCGAGCAGAAAATCTTTCAGCTTGGTAAAAATAGCTTTCATATTACGAGTTTGCCTGTTCTTGTTTTTCTGCACGCTTGTTCAGAATATGCACAAGAAGCACAGGTAAACCGAACACGAAAATGAGCAGCAAGGGTATCACAACCCATATAAAGATATTGAGGTAGCGGGAGCAAGTGGCGTCTCCGGCGTTGCTGCCTATCTTCCACCATTTGTACATGAGGGTGGGGCTCCACTCCAAAGTGGAGCCGGGTAAAATATGGCAGAGCCCGCGGTGAGCCATAGCTGCTACCACGTTGCGGTCGGACGCAATGCGGTACCATTCATCTGCCGCATCTGTGGCACCGGTGCGCTCGTAGTACAGAGCCAGTTCATACGGTGCGCGGCCCACATACCATTCTTGGCCTTGGTTATGGCGGTCGGATATCTTTTTGAGTGTTTCTACGGCTGTTTCTTCATTTTTTGTCACGCCTTCAGCACCGTATAATTTCATGAGGGCTGCGTGCATACGGGCATCCGGGTGCCCCATAGAGGCGGCGCGGGTGAAGTCAATGTAAGCCTCTTTACTGTTGCCTGCAGCTTTTTGTCTGAGGGCTTTGCAGTAGATGGCAGGGGCAATGTTCTGAGAATCTGCAATGCGCAGGTATTTTTCTCCCAGCTCGGTGTTTTGCTGTACCCCGTTTTTACCATTCAGGTAAGAGTCTGCCAGCAACCATGCCATAACACCGGCGTTTGGCGCGGCCTTTTGCGGTTGGGCGGTATCTGCTGCCGTATCAGCTATCATGGCAGCATAGCTCAGCGCCTTTGCTGCATCTACGTCAACCCCTATGCCTTTAGCGTAGGTTTGAAAAAGTCGCTCAATGGCTCCTGTGGTGCCGGCTTGTTCTAAGTGGGCAATGCCGGCTGCGGCATTTTGTTCCGTGCCCAGCCCCTCTTGCTCCATGTTGCCTATAATCTCCAGAGATTGGCGTTGTTCTGCCGTCAGCTCGCTGCCATCGGTAATGGTATCAATAACTGCCTTGTGCAGTTCATAGGCGCGGGTGTAAAATTGTTTGCTTTCTTCCGGGCTGTATGTTTTGAAATGCTCACCCAGTATGATGGCTGAGGTGGCATCCCCGCGCTCGGTAGCTTGAGAAAGCAGGGAAACGGCTTTTTGCGCATTTGGTGCCACATACATATCCCCGCGCAGATAGAGTAAGCCCATTTCACGCGCTGCGGCAATATCCCCATTGTTGGCCTGAGCCTCACGCAGCTGCATGCGGCGGTGGTACCAAGCTTCGGCCTGCTCCCGCATGCCTTGTTGTGCGTAGCGGCTATATACTTGCCACGCTGCGGCAATGTCTCCTTTTTCTGCTTTGGCTTTTGTTTCTGCCAGTTCGCTTTCCAGTTCAGCATTGTTGCTGTTGTACTGTGGTGGCGGGGGCGTAGAGGTGTCTTGGGCCGTTGCAAGAGGCGTGAACAATAAAAGTGAGAGTATTGTCGCGTATTTCATGTGCTTGTTTGTATGATGCTTATGCGCGGGATTTCGTTCAATATAACACGGCCCTGCTTTTGCAGGGCCGTGTGGTTATCTTTTTATCGGTTGTCGGGGCGTCGTTTGTTGAAGGTGCGGAAACTCTTGCGGGCTCCACCGCCGAATCCGCCCTTCGGTCCGCTGTTGCGGTTGCCGAAGCTGCGACGCTCACCTCCGAACCCGCCACGGCGCTCACCGCCCTCGCGGTTGCCGAAGCTGCGGCGCTCTCCGCCGAACCCGCCACGGCGCTCACCGCCCTCGCGGTTGCCGAAGCTGCGGCGCTCTCCGCCGAATCCGCCACGGCGTTCACCTCCCTCGCGGTTGCCGAAACTGTGGCGCTCTCCGCCGAACCCGCCACGGCGTTCACCACCCTCGCGGTTGCCGAAACTGCGGCGCTCTCCACCGAATCCGCCACGGCGTTCACCGCCCTCGCGGTTGCCGAAACTGCGGCGCTCACCACCGAACCCGCCACGGCGCTCGCCATTGCGGTTACCGAAGCCACGGCGTTCGCCCTCCTCTCGAACAAAGGAATCGCGCTTGGCGCGGGGGGCTTTGCCGAAGGGGCGGCGGCCATTCTCGCGCTCGGGTTCAAAAGCTTCGCCGTCTGTAAATTTGGTGGCAGACTCCAAGGCCTCTTCCTCCGTTTCAAAGTCTGCGGGGTTGAATACGTAATCGTCATCGGCATCGCGGCTGTTGTCGGCCTGCTGCTGTTGAGTACGCGGTTTGAACACCTGCTTGGCACCCATCAGGCCTTTACGGCGGCGCGGGTTGGTAGAGGCTTGGGCAATTTGCTCTGCATCCATCAGTGTGGCATGGCCGGGCTCCAAATCGCCGCCCCACAGGGAGCCGATACGTACGCGCACCAGCTTCTTGACTCGCAGGCCAAGGCAGGCAAACATCTGGCGTACTTGGCGCTTCAAGCCTTGATCCAACACCACGCAGGCGCGACGGGCGCTCAGGCGTGATACATATTTAGCCTTGGCTTGCCCCTCGGGGATACGCACACCCTTGAGCAGCTGAATGAGTACGCTGCTGTCAAAGGCTTGGTCAAGCGTTACCCAGTATTCTTTCTCAATACCACCCTTGGGGTGGCCGATGCTCTGGCTGAGTGTGCCGTTGTTGGTGAAAATCAGCAAGCCTTCACTGTCGGCGTCCAAGCGGCCGATGTAGTTTGCATAGCGATATTTGGCCGGCAGCAAATCATATACTGTGCCGATGGCGCCTTGCGCATCGCGGCTGCATACATAGCCACGCGGCTTGTTGAGCAATACCACTACTTCTTCTTTGGGCGTGGCATGGCGGCCGTCTACCTTCACAAAGTCTGTGGGCAGTACGCGCAGCCCGGGGGTGTCTACGGCTTTACCGTTCACTTCTACGCGCCCCTCGGCAATCAGCCTATCTGCTGCTCTGCGGGATTCATAGCCGCAAGAGGCCAGAAACTTATTGAGGCGTACGCTGCCCTCCGGGGCAGGCGGGTATGTGTTCTCTTCTGTCATGTGTCAATTCTATGGGCGCTCTCGCGCGCGTGTGTAAGATTAGCATAAGGAGCCTCGCGGTATTGCACCGAGAGGCTCCGGAAAATGTTGTTTGTACACCCTCAGAGATTGAGGGCCGGCGTGAACGGCATCAGGCCTCGAACTTGGTCTTGGGCAGACCGATGGGGCTCTGACCCTGCTTCCACTGACCGCGTTCCTTCATGAGCTTAACACGCTCAAAACGCTTGAGGACAGAACGCTTACCGCCAACGGTACCGGTTGCTTTAAGTGTGGAGTGCTTGGACATATCTGTGTGTGTTGTAAAAGGTTTACCCGCATCACTGCGGAATGGTGGTCGCCATTTATACCCTAATTGCTTGACTTTGGCAAGTCAAATTTGCGTCTTTTTTTCTGAATCTCAAAAAAAATCTTCAAAAAGCACCGCTGCATGGGGCAGCGGTGCCGGTATAAAGGGAATTAAAGACCGATTTTTTTCAGCCCGCCACGCACGGCCTTGCCGGTTGCTTTCTTGGCTTTCTTTTCGGTGTCTTTCTTGGCCTTTTCCTGAGCAGCCTTTGCATCAGCCTTAGCTTTGGCTTGAGCAGAGTTTGCATCGCTTACAGCCTTGCTGACCTCTTCTTTCTTGTTTGCTATGGACTGTTCGGTGTTGTTCTTGGCATTTTCAATGGCCTCCTTTGTGGCGTCTACCTCAGCCTGCACGGCATCGGCTTTGGCCTTAACGGCGTCTACCTCGGCCTGTACGGCATCGGCTTTCTCCTGAATACCGTTCAGCGTGTCGCTAATGCCACCGGTGGCAGAATCTTTACCGGCGGTCAGTCCGGCGGTTGCCTCGGTCACTTTTTCCTGAATGGCGGCTTCGGTCTGAGTTTTTGCCTCTTGTACAGCGGCATCTTTCACAGCGGTCAAAATATCGGCTTGTGCAGCCCCGGTCAAGGCAGCGCAAAGTGCTGCCAACATGCTCAATTTTTTCATCATTTTAATGTGTTGTCGGTTAAAAATTATATTTGTGAAGGGATGGGTTCCCTCCCTGTCTCTTTTATGTTATCATACTGCTATACCGGCGTCAAACACATGCTTTGTCAGTTGTGTGTTGGCTTGGGGGGGGATTAGGCATCGCAGAGATCCTGTTATACTCCCTCTGAGGGTTGCTTTTTCTTTCTCGGTTTACGAGGTTTGGGCTGGGCGGTGGGGTCTGCCTCTTTTTTCTTGCGGGGGGCGCGGGGCTTTTTAGGCGCATTGGGGTCAGCCGGTTTGCGGGTGCGCTTCTTTTTCGGCTGTTCGGGGTCAGCGGAGAGGGTAAAGGGCTCCTCATTTGCCACAGAGGGAGCAGGGGCGGAGGTCGCTTTTTTAGCGGGAGCAGGTGCTTGTTTACGCTGAGGTTTGGGGGCCTGCTTGGTAGCAGATTGTGGGCGGCGGGAGCGTAGCATGAGATAAGCTATGCCTCCTATGGTAAGCCCGAAGAGTAGCTCTAATGCATCGCCGCCCCACAGGTAAGAGGCACGGGCGGGTTGCACGCCTTCCGGGCGCCAAGGTGTTTTATCCGGTGCGGACGGGTCGTAAGGGTAGGTGCGCAGCTCGATATCCGCATCAATTTGAGGTGTCGCATTGTCCGGTGCGGAGAGTGCGAATCTGCTGATGTGTGCTCCGTTGTCGAAACTGAAAGAAACAATGGGAAAGTAGGCGGTGTCTTCCCCTGTTGAGAGATTACCGCTGCTCAGGGCCTCGCGGATGCCTTCAAAGGGACGCTGGCGGAAGTCTTTCACCTTACCGGTTACGGTGATGGTCTCGTGAAGATAAACGGCGGTTTGGCACATGCCCCACAGGGAGCTCAATACCATGTAGCCACCCCAAGCGAGCAATGCGAGCTGGATGATACGGCGTACAAGGCGTGATTGGCGGCGTGTCATGGTGGGGCGGTATCAGTTGACGGCTACGCGCATTTCGTATGCTTCTACACGCCCTTTGGCAATGCAACTTTGAGCCCAGTGCATGGCTGCGGCGGTTGCAGGTAAGTGGTTTGCCGATAATTGGGGGGCGATTCTGTGGCGAGGGTGTGCCAATGTGAGTTGCGGTAGCTCCGACAAGAGCCCGCGGGCATCTGCCGCCTCTGCGCGGAAAATCTCATCCGCCCGCGGTAAGGCATCTTCCCCCGCAACATCGGCCGAGATGGCGCGAATCCCTACGCCGTACAAGGAGGCCAAGCGGGTGAGCTCATCGGGCATATCGGGTTCATCTCCTATGAGTAACAGTTCTGCCTCTTGGGTACAAAGGGCACATGCCAACGTGCGGAAGAACGCGCGGCGGCAGCTTTCGTCATCGGGCTCAATGCATACGCATACGGCGCGTAGGGTGGGCGTGGGAGCATCCGTCGGTTCAAATACGAGAGCCCCGGTTTCATCTGTCGTGGCGGCGGGCCATTGTACCGCTACCAAATCAGCATGTTCCCAGCTTTCTTCGCTCTCCAACGGGTATACGAACACGCCCATGCCGGCGGTGTCATACAGGCGCACGGCCAGCGCCAAAGCCTTGTGCAGCGGGTCTCGCCCCTCTCGGGAGGCCTCAGCCTCGCTTTCGAACATATTGTGGAGGGATGATGCGGTTTCCTCCGTGCGCAGGTAATAGCCTTGGCCGTTTGCCACACGTGCCAAGCAGGAGTCCGGCTCAAGGGCAATAAAGGAGAATTGAGAGCGCAGCGAGTGGTCTGAGTAGGCATCCCCCAGCACGGCACGCACGCGGGCAATGAGCTCTTTGCCTTTGATTGCTTCTTCTTCTCGGGCCGGCAGTAGGTCGGGGAGTATTTCCACCAATTTGTCTCTCAGGCTCATATCCGGAAAATCAGGCGCGGGTTTGGGCGCCGGCCAAGCGCAGGTTGGGGTCTACGGGGGTGTCCAGCGGGGAGAAATCACCGCTGCGGGCACGCAAGAGCCCGGCAAACGCAATCATGGCAGCGTTGTCGGTGGTGAGGCTGTTAGGCGGTAAAATAAGTTCTATACGTGCGCGGTCACAACGCTCTTTAAGCTGCCTGCGCAATGCACTGTTGCAAGATACCCCGCCTGATACGGCCAGTACCTTATGCCCCGTACGTTTGAGGGCTTTCATGGCCTTGTGGATGAGGACGTCCAGAATGGCTTGGCGCACTCCGGCACAGAGGTCACACATGGTTTGCTCATCCAAATCATTGGGGTTGCCACTCTCTACCAGTTTGGGCAGGGTATAAAGAACAGCTGTTTTAAGCCCCGAGAAGGAGAAGTTCAAGTGGTCCTCGTGAATCATGGGGCGGGGAAGCTTGAAGCGCTCGGGGTCGCCGAGTTCTGCTCTTTTGTCAATTTCCGGGCCACCGGGGTAGGGCAAATCAAGCATTTTAGCAACCTTGTCAAAGGCTTCGCCCGCTGCGTCGTCCAGCGAGCGCCCCATCAAGGTATAATTGCCGCTGCCCTGTACATCGATAAGGAGTGTGTGCCCGCCCGATACTACAAGGCTGAGGTGCGGCACCAACCCCTGTGGGTGTGTGATGAAGGGGGAAAGCATGTGCCCCTCCAGGTGATTGACGGCAACGAATGGTTTGCCTGCAGCCAGCGCAAGTGCCTTGGCGGCTGTGTTGCCCACCAGCAAGGCAGCTACCAGCCCGGGCCCCGCCGTGCTGGCAAAAACATCTACCTCGTGAATGCTGCGGCCTGCTTTCTCAAGCGCCTCTCGCAGTACTCCCGGCAGGTTGGAGGAGTGGTTGCGAGAGGCGAGCTCGGGGATAACCCCACCGTATAGGCGGTGCAGGGGAATCTGCGTAGAGATGACAGAGCTGAGCACGCGCGGTTGCTGCTCCCCCGCCACCTCCTCTATCAGAGAGACGGCGGTCTCATCACAGCTCGACTCGATTCCCAGTACAAGCATGGTTATCAGGCTTTCTTTTTATGTGTTTTAGAGGTGGCAGCCTTGGGCTTTTTCGTTGTTTTGGGGGCGGCTTCACCTCGGGTGATTTCAGGCTTACCTTTGCCCAGCACGCAATCTTCCGTCACGGTGACGGTGGTGATGCTCTTGTCGCTGGGTACTTCGTACATGATGTCAAGCATGAGGCGCTCAAAAATGCCACGCAAAGCTCGGGCTCCCGTGCCGCGCTCAATGGCTTGGCGCGCCATGGCACGCAAGGCGTCCTTCTGTACGATTAAATCAACGCCGTTCATCTTCAGTAGTTTGGTGTACTGTTTGACCAAGGCGTTCTTGGGTTCGGTAAGCAGCGTTACCAATTGCTCCTCCGTTAAGGTGGTCAGCGGGGCAAAGATGGGCAGGCGCCCCATCAGCTCGGGAATCATGCCGAACATGAAGAAGTCTTCGGGCATGGCCTTGGAGAGTACTTCTTCTTCAGTGAATTCCTTGGTGTCTCGGTCTTCTTCAATGGAGGCAAAGCCCATGGCAGAGGAGCCGATGCGCTTGCGTATGATACCCTCCAGCCCCACGAAGGCGCCGCCGCAGATGAAGAGAATGTTTTCCGTATTGACGCGGATGTATTCTTCATTGGGGTGCTTGCGACCACCCTTGGGGGGAATATTGCATTCCGTGCCTTCTACAATTTTGAGCAAGGCCTGCTGTACGCCCTCACCGCTTACGTCGCGGGTGATGCTTACATTCTGTGTTTTGCGGCCGATTTTGTCGATTTCGTCCACATAGATGATACCGCGTTCAGCCTTGGCTACATTCATGTTTGCCGCCTGTAGCAGGCGCAGTACGATGTTTTCTACGTCCTCGCCCACGTATCCCGCCTCGGTGAGGGTGGTGGCATCCACAATGCAGAACGGTACGTCCAGTATGCGGGCCAAGGTTTTGGCCAACAGGGTTTTACCGGAACCGGTAGAGCCGGCCAGCAAGATGTTGCTCTTTTCAATCTCCGTGCCGTCGTCGGTTTTGGGTTGGCGCAGGCGCAGGTAGTGGTTGTAAACCGCCACGCAAAGGGTGCGCTTAGCGAGGTCTTGGCCGATGACGTAATTATCAAGCATGGCATGCATCTCGGCAGGTGTCGGCAACTTGTCCTGTGCTTTGGTTTCTACATCCAGCACGGGGGAGCCGTCCGCATCATCCTGCGGGAGCAGCCAAGGGTGCGTTTCTTTCACGTGCATCACCATGTGCTCGGCAGCTTGGTCGCCCATGGGCTCCAAGAACATCTTGTGTACCATGTCTTCTATGCAGCTGAAACACAAGTTCAGCCCGTTCCACGTCAGAATCGGCCATGTGGGGCTTTCCGGCGTTTGGCATGCGGC
>JAFYUT010000026.1 GCA_017549485.1 Akkermansia sp. | reverse complement strand
GGGAAGACGAGTACGCCCTTGCCGGTGCAGATGCCACACCCCGGGCCGGCGAGAATGAGCGTCCACTCATCTTTTTTGATTTGCTTGGTTACGTTAACAATATCGCTCCACGTCTTGCCATCGTCATCACTGTACACCATTTCCCATTGGCCGGTTTTGTCGGGCGCAGTGCCGGTGGTAGAACAACGAATGCTGGGCCCGCGGTTGAAGTGGCATGCAAGGGCTTGCATCCAAATACGGCCGGTGGTGGTATCTTGCAGAATGCAGGGGTCGCCACAACCGTTGTCCGCACCGGGGCCGGCATCCATATTCACAGTCGGCAGGCTCCAAGTTTGCCCGCCGTCTTCCGAGCGCACCATAGCAACGTCGATATCCTCGCACAGGTCATTTTTATTACGGTAGCGGGCATCAAAGCAGCCGATGAGCGAGCCCTCCTGCGAGCGAATCAGGCCCGGAATGCGGAAGCTGGTGCACTTGCGCGCCTCGCCTCCGCGCGAGGGATTAACGACATCTTCATCCGGCATGGCAAGGAAGTAACCTATGCGCTGCTTTACGCGGGGTGTTTTCTCTGCGCGGCGCTTGCCGTCAATGCTGATACCCAAGTTGGCAAAAGTAACCTCAGCTCCCACTTTAGCCGAGGCAGAGGGGGTGGCATCCACCCACAAGATATTTTCGCCGGTCTGTAGCGCGCCTTCACATTCAAAACGCACGGTTCCCTCGGCATCGGGTTTCCCCTTCCCCAGCACCACACTATTGCGGAACGAGGTACCATCTGCATTACCCGTGCGCAGTGTTACCTCTGCAATGGCATCGGCAGGGCTCACGCGCAAATGCACACTCTGCACCTGCACGGGATTAGCCGAGCCCACGGTGGTAATTTTGTAACGCATCACCGGATTGATGGGGGCTCGCTTGAGCATGGGATACACCCCCGGGTTCTCCATAGCAACCTCTTGCACCACCATTTGCTCGGAATCCAGCAGCATATCATCCACCAGCACACCGCCTTTCTCTGCCGTGGTGCATACCAGACGCACAGCGGTGGTCCCCACAGGCAAGGTAACCTGTACATGCTTTTTATAACCTTTTACGGCCATATTTTTAAGATGCAGCAACTGCACCTCCCACTGCGGAGTATCAGCCAGCAATTTAAAATCAAAGGGGTTGGCCTTGGTCCAACGCTCCATCCAAAAGCTGAGAACGGTTTCCTTCTGCAGTGGCTGCCCAAAGCTCAGCTGCACAGAGCGTCCCTTACCCCCCATAATGTGGAGTGTCTTTTTACCGGTTCGGGCCAGTTTACCCAATACCTCAGCATGCCCAGCTGAGGCAGATAGGGTACCATACTCCGTCTGTAGCTTACTCACGGCACCCGTAGGGCATTGTTCAAAGCTTTCCGTGGCGCAGGCTATCCCACACATCAACAAGGCAATCAAGGCTCGGCATATCATACCGGCATGCTACCATATTATATTTTACTTCAGCAAGAAAAAAAGACAGGCACCCTTGCATACGGCATGAAAAAAGCTTGCTTTAGCGTATGATTTTGCTAAATTACTCACAAGAACTTATGACTATGAAAAAATTTTTACTCACACTACTGTTACCCATAATAGGCTGGGCAGATGAAGCGGCGGAGGCCGTGATGCGGCAACAAATAGAGCTGTTACGCAGCATCTGCGCCAAAGAACAGGCAGATGCCGCCGCACCGATTCAGGCTGAATTTGAGGTACCCGAGAACGCATCGGGCGAAATGGTGGAGCAATACCAAGAAGCATGCGAGGCGCTTCCCTATCATTTTTTCGGCTCCACGGCACTGGCCTTGGCCATGGGAGACAGTGAAGACAGGGTGAAACAAAGCGTAAAACTCCCCACCCCCACCACGCCGCAGATAATGGCAGAGCTGGAGGACCGCATGCGCCGCAATTTTGCCCTGCTGCCGCCCGGCAGGCGTGCGGGAGTAAGCGGTGGCCCGGGGCTTACCCGTGAAACCGCCTGGGTATGCACCGCACCGCGTCCGCAAGAGCCGGCGCACTGCGACCCTCATTGCTATTTTGCCCCGGAATACTTGATAGGAGGCCCCCGTGTGCCGTTTGTCTCACAAAAAGAACAGCGCATCGACGGCAAGCTCTATCTTATCTCAACCATTGCCCTGTTTCACCGCGGGCAGCGGCATGAGATAAGCGTGTGGGCAGATGTTACGGCCTGTCCCGTATTTACGGAGGACGAGGAGGACCGGTACGCCCTTGACAAGAAGGAGGAAGAACCGGCCTACTTGGCGCGCATGCAACAACGCAGTGCCATTTTACAAGGCATACAAGACCGCAACACGGCAGACGCAGCGGTAGATACCCTGAATGACCTTGACAGCCTGTCCGTTATGCTCCACGACACCCAAGAGGGCAACGAGAAAGCCACCCTCCTGCAAGAGCAACACATGCAGGCAGAGGAACTACTGGAGCAGCAATATTACTATGGCTCTGCCCTATTGGCAGAGTATTACGGCAATCCGTTCGGCGCCTATCAGCCAGCATCCCTCACGCCTGATGTAGAGCAAGTAATTGCTGCCACCATACGAGAGTCCATACACAAAGCCGAGAATCCGCTGCTCCGTGGCATCTGCGGCGGCCCCGGCTTTACCCCTGAAACAGCTTGGCGTGTTCCCGCGGCGGTGTGTATTGACGGCATCAAAAAACTCGACCGCGAAGACGACAGTGCGTTGGAGCAACTGCCCTCTACCGTGCTCTACCCCAATAAAAACTTTGAAAGCACCGCTTTTGCAGGCACAGGTGTCATAAATGGGAAATTGTACGAAAAATGGAATATACGCTTCTGCTATCAAGAGAAGATGTATCACTATTCCATGTGGCTGGATTACTCAGATGGGCGCAACATACCCGATGATGCAGCCATGAAAACAGCCTACGAACAATACGGAAAAGGGCTTCTTGCTCAATTGGAGATATTAAACACGGTACACGACCGCGCCACGGCAGATGCCGCCGCAAAGCAACTCAAGAGCACCCCGCGCACCATTTTACCGATGCAACACCCATGGTGTGATGATATTGTACCACCCCTGCCCGCCCCTGAGATTCATGAACAGCTGAAGATACGCAAAAACGAGCTGTTGGAACAGCATTGTTACCAATCTATAGACCTCTTGTCGGAGCTGGATGCCGCAAAATGGGGAACCTTTAGCCCAACGGATGAAGAGCGCCGACTCATGAACGAGCAATGGGAGCAAGAATGCCTGCGCTATGCCGAGCTTTTACAAGAACTGCTCCCACACGTAACAGATTACGAATCAGCCACAGCCACCGCGCATGCTCTGAGAAACACGGGCATGAACATCCCCTCTCACCTCACTTTCCTGCGTAAAGGCGTTACCGTGCAGCAAATGGATACAGCTCCCATGTTGAAGCATCTGCACCGCATCCGCAAGGCAGATTATTATGGCTCCGTAGACCTTGCCCATGTATTGGAAGAACGCGTAGGTCCCAACGGCCACCCATCCTTACTTCAAGAGTATGATGAAGATGATGTATCCACCAATCCGCAAGCGGCACAAGAGGTGGAGCACATGCTACGCCGCAACTTACAAAACTCACCATACGACATGCACCGCCAACTGTCAGGCGGCCCCGGTTTTACCCCCGAAACCGCATGGCAAGTCCCCTTGGAGATGAACATGCTGTGGCCGTCCCCCAATGCAGAGGGTTTTGATAACGCCGCCTCCACGTTCACCCGATTTTTATTTAAGGGTATCAAAACAAGAAGAGGCGGCAGCACCGGGGTTCTTAACGGACGATATTATGAGGTGACCCCTATTGCCGTACGTATCAATGGCCGGGATTACCACGCAGACATTTGGATAGATAACTCTGCCGGATATGATGTACGCAATGATGATGAAACACGCGCAGCCATGGCGGACTACAAGAACCGGCTGCACCAAGTTCTCCAACTGCTCGGCAGCATACAAGACCAAGCATCTGCCGATGCGGCAGCCGCACAGCTGCACCGCATAGGGCACCCAACGCCTCTGCCTGCATATCAACAAACACTCACACCGGAACCGGAAGACAACTCCAACCTTTTATCTGACCTATACGCGGAGAAGTTGAGGCTCAGCGATGCTGGTTACTACGGCTCCCGCAGCCTGTATTTTTATTGCACCTACCCCCGTGCTCTTAACGGAGAAGATAAAGAAGAGAACCGAGCTGCGCAAGAGGAACGCACACGCCTTTTTCTACAAACCCTGCAACAAGAGCTGCCGGCCGTGCAAGACCAAGCCTCAGCCATGCACGCGGCGCGCCAAATCTCCAAAATCAATAACGAGTATCTTTACTGTGAAGATTATTATGACCTGAACCTCTACATGAATTCAGAATCCATCCCCTGTGATTGGCAAGCCCTGCGCCGACATACCGCCCGCATTGTTGCGGCAGGTTACTACGGCTCTGTCAATTTGGCTGATCTTTTGATTAAGGTTGAGTTTGACTTCATGAACGAATAAAGCTCAAAACCGCCCTTAACACCCTTTGTATAAAAGAAATACATCTTAAACATTTTTTTCGCAGTGTAACTGCGAAAAATCCGCAGCTACACTGCGGATTTTTCCAACACCTTTATAACTCTTTTTATTTACACGAATTACAAGCGGAACAATTTTTACCTCGCTTTTTTATAACAAGGAGATGGGGAATGCGGAGGCAGCATTTTCCAGCGAATACATGCGCTCAGCTGTGCAGAACACAATACCGGGTCGCAGCTCGAACATGCCGGTGGGTATTTTAGCGGCATGTTTCAAATCGGCAGCGGTGGGAGAACTGCTGCGCTTCACCTCCATAGGGTAAATACCCCCGTTCTGAATGAGCAGGAAATCAACCTCGGCCGTACCCTTGGCATCGCGGAAGAAATAAAGCTGCGGGCGAATCCCGTTATGGCAGAAACTGCGCATAATCTGACCATACACAAATGTCTCAAGAATAGCACCGGCAAAGGGGCTATTCATCAGGGAAGCAGGATCATTCCACCCCGCCAACCAAGAGCAAAGCCCCGTATCCATGAAATAGAGTTTGGGAGTCTTTGTAAGGCGCTTAATGGAATTGGTAGAGTACGGATACAGCAGGGAAATGATACCCGTGGTTTCCATGATAGAAATCCATGCTTTGGCCGTGTTAGGAGACACCTCTGCATCTCGCGCCAAGTCACTATACACCAGTTGTTGCCCGGTACGCGCTGCGGCAGAGCGCATCAGCTTGAGGAAAGCCGCGCGATTTTCCACTTGTGAAAGTTGATTGACATCTCGCTCCAAATAAGTGCGCACGTATGATTCAAACAAAACGCGCGGCTCCAGCTCCGCATCTTTGCTCAGCACGGGATATCCCCCGCGCCAAATGCGGCGGTATAACTCATGGATATCGCAGGCGGAAACACCGGCAGCATAGTCCGCCAACTTATCCGGAGAAAACAGAGGCGCAGCAGACTCCCCCAGCCCAAGGCACTCTCGCTGAGACATGCTGTAAAGGTCTATAATGCCTACACGCCCGGCCAAGCTCTCGCTTACACCTTCCATCAATTGAAAATGCTGAGAGCCCGTCATCCAATACATGCCGTTACGTTTAGCGGCATCTACACGCATCTTAATGGCTCTGAACAGCTCCGGGGCATATTGAACTTCATCAATAAACAAGGGGGCTTCGTGCTCCCGTAAAAAACCTATCGGGTCACGCCGCGCTTCAGCAGCCAATGTATAGTCATCCAACGTCACATAATTCATACCCGCAGGCAACACTTCTTCCAGCAAGGTGGACTTACCCACTTGCCTGGCCCCTGTCAGCAAAACACAGGGAAAGTGCGCAGACATGTATTTAACCCAGCCTGCCGCCGTGCGTGCATAATATGTATTATCTGCCATAACTTGCCCTTATTCTGATACTTAGAACCGATATTGTCAAGTATAAACGAAAAATTTGCAATAATAATGCGGATTTTCCGCAGCATCATTGCGGATTTTTCCACCCCGCTCATAACACTCTATAAATAAAAACACAACAAACGGAATAGAATTATCTGCAATCACATTGCGAAAAATCCGCAGCAACACTGCGGATTTTTCCGGTTGGCTTGTAACTATTTTATATTAAAAATATTACAAACGGAACAATTTTTCAGTTGTTATAGAAATGAGTTTTCGGGCGCGGTCAACATCTTCCGCGTGGGCATTACCCTTGCTACGGGCAACGGTAAAGATATCAGCGAGCTCGCGGTTGAGGGCCTCCATGGCGGCTTGAGCCTCAGGGGTGCCGAGAGCAGCAGCGCGTTCTCGGAGGATACGGATTTTCTCAGCGGCTTCAATACCATCTCTCAGGCGCTCAAAGCGAACAGAGCTCAGGCAGCCGCGCTCTGCACCGCCGGGATAAACCAAAAAGCAATCACCCGAGGGCCATTTACCGAAGTCGGTGCATTGAGTGGGAGCTTCATTCCAAGAATTGTAAGCCCAGCGCAAGAATCCATCCAAATGGTTGGCCGCAACAAACAAGCCAATCCACTCCGCCTCCGCCGGTGGTGAGAAAGTGAAGGTATTGGGCTTTTGCGGGTGCAAGCATACATACACAGTCGTCTTTTTGCCCTGCGCTTTACGCTCTGCAAGCAGGTCTCCCATCACGGTACCGGCATGTGTGATAATGGGGGAGAGATTATACACCTCACGGGTGAACGCCGAGGGCTTATCCACAGCGGAAACGATACGCAACTCGGGCGCATATTTATCTACCATGGCCTTGGCCGCACGGGCCATGTGGTCGGGTCGTTCATCAAGCGCAATGCAGGTTTTCTCCAACCAGCCTTTCTCCCGCAAATGGGCACGGAACGCCGTGAGGAACGGCCCCCAAGTCTCCTCCCACACGGGGGACTTTACATCCAGCTTAACATACTCATATTGACCGGTAGATTCATCCAAATAACGCACCTTCATGTGCCACGGCACCATGGTGTAGCATGAAATTTGCTCCGTAATACCGATTTCATTCATCATGAAATCCACCCATGCATCAAAGCAGGAAAAATCATAACGCCACTCACCGTCTTTGCCTTTAATCCACTTAATGTTGGAGGGGAAAGCATCATGCGTCTGCCCATTCCACGCCTCATCCAGCAGGGTACAGGTAATGACCTTTTGCCCGGCATCTGCCAGCATCTTCATGTACGGACGCATGGCGGCAAAATGCTCCTTGCCCCACGGCTGCACCCGGTGACAACGGGCAATACTCTGCGGGTGCTGCCAGAGGTCCAAGTGAAACTGCCACTCGCTCGGCTTGGGCAACACGGCGTTCTCTACCACCAGCTCCACGGGAATACGCCCGCATTCCGCCCCGGGAGTAGACATCACCAACTCCCCACGGTATACCCCGGGGGTGGCAGCCGAGGGAATATCCACCTGCAACAAATAAAGTTGCGGTTGTGCAGACATGTTAAACTCAGGTGTATACACCACATCTGCCACATTTTTACCATGAGCACGCACATAAGAAACCGCCTTGGTATTTGCTGCGATTCTGCCGTTGCCGCTCAAAGCAGCAAGCTCGCAAGAAGCCTCTACACTCAGCCCATAGGGAAATTGGGTTGAATTCTGAATATGCCCTACAAACTGCGCCGTCACACGCTCGCCACGCCAACCGCGCAGTTGCAGCACCTTGCAGGTATGCTGCGGGGCAATGGGCGCCCCCTCCACCACGCGTACATGCTCATCCAGGCCGGTCAGTTGAATACTCATAGGAGCTTCTGCATACCCCGCTATGGGGAGTGCAGCCAATAACGAAAAGAGTTGTTTTTTCATATTCAGAGTTCAGCAGTTAAATAAGAAAGGGAGCAGAACCACCGCTGCGGCAGCCTGCTCCCATGAGATAAAATGAGAGTATGTTATCAGAACACGTTATCAAAGAGCTCCTCAGGCTTGAAGAAGCGCTTCACCTCAGCCTCAGCGCTCTCGGGGGAGTCGGAGGCGTGGCAGATATTGAGCATGCTGTTGGTGCCGAAATCACCGCGGATGGTACCCTTATCAGCCTTCATGGAGTTGGTGGGCCCAAGGATGGTGCGCACACGGGTAACAACGCCGGGGCCGGAAAGCACCAGAGCCACAACAGGGCTGGTCTGCATGAATGCGGAGAGCTTCGGGAACAGGGGCTCACCGTCAATCACAAGGTCAATGATGTGGCCGTAATGCTCACGCAGAATGGCATCGTCCAGCTGCATCATCTTCATGCCACGCAGGTGGAAACCCTCTGCCAACAAACGCTGCAAAATCACACCGGACAGGTTCTTGCGCACACAATCCGGCTTAAAGAGAATCAATGTTTTTTCGTCGTTCATAAGAAACTGCTTCAGTTTTGTGTAAGCCTAACTTACCTTTTAGACTGCCCCTTGTCAAGAGGAAATCACATTTTGCGCACATTGACGCAAAAAATACAGTACACTCAAACTTTTTTGATTGATTCTACATACGATGGGGTGTATGATATGCGCAGTGAAACCAGCGTTTCACCTATGGGGGAAATATCGCCCCAACATTCAGCAATTTTCACAAACACCATACATTATGAGCACTACATACAGCACTATAGATGCTAATGAGGCCGTAGCCTCGGTGGCATATCGTTGTTCGGAAGTAGCCGCTATCTACCCCATCACCCCGTCCTCGCCGATGGGTGAATCGGCAGAGACGTGGACTGCAGTAGACCGCAAGAACCTGTGGGGCACCGTTCCCAGCATTGTTGAGATGGAGAGTGAGGCCGGTGCCGCCGGTGCAGTACACGGCGCCTTGCAGACGGGCTCCATGGCCACCACTTTCACGGCATCCCAGGGCTTGCTCTTGATGATTCCCAACATGTACAAGATAGCCGGCGAGCTTACCCCCTGCGTTTTGCACGTAGCCGCCCGCGCCCTTGCTGCACAGGGTCTGTCCATTTTCGGTGACCACAGCGACGTGATGAGCTGCCGCTCTACCGGCTTTGCCATGCTGTGCGGTGCCAGCACCCAAGAGGCGCCGGATATGGCCGCCATTGCCCACGCTGCCACGCTTGAAAGCCGCGTGCCTTTCATCAACTTCTTTGACGGTTTCCGCACCTCTCACGAGGTAGGCAAGATTGCCGATATTACGGATGACACCCTGCGCGCCATGATTGACCAGAAGTGGGTGGATGACTTCCACGCCCGCGCCCTCACCCCGGATGCCCCCGTCATTCGCGGCACAGCCCAGAACCCCGATGTGTACTTCCAAGGCCGTGAGACGGTGAACAAGTACTACGCCGCCGTGCCCGCCATTGTTAAGGGTGCTATGAAGAAGTTCGGCGACCTCACCGGCCGCTACTACGACCTTGTAGAGTACATCGGCAGCCCCACTGCCACCCGCGTCATCATCATGATGGGCTCCGGTGCCGAGGCCGCACTTGAAGCCGTAACCGCTATGGGTGAAGATGTAGGTGTACTCAAGGTGCGCCTGTACCGCCCGTTCCCCGCAGCAGATGTTATCGCCGCCCTGCCCGCCACGGTGAAGAAGATTGCCGTGCTTGACCGCACCAAGGAGCCCGGCAGCTTGGGTGAGCCTCTGCTTCAGGATGTTGTGCAGACCTTGGCCGACGCCCAGGTAGCCGGCACCCTGCCCTTTGCCATGCCCAAGGTAGTGGGCGGCCGCTATGGGTTGGGCTCCAAGGAGTTCACCCCCGCCATGGTTAAGGGTGTATTTGATGAACTCAGCAAAGATGAGCCCATGACCGACTTCTCCGTCGGCATTAAGGATGATGTAACCGGCAAGAGCATTGATTACGACCCGAGCTTCTCCACCGAGGCCGACACCGTAACACGCTGCATGTTCTACGGCTTAGGCTCCGACGGCACCGTAGGCGCCAACAAAGACGCCATTAAAATTATCGGCAAGCACACAGACCTGTATGTACAGGGCTACTTCGAGTACGACTCCAAGAAGTCCGGTTCCTCCACGGTATCTCACCTGCGTTTCGGCACCACCCCGATTCACAGCACCTACCTGATTACGAGCGCCAACTTCATTGCCCTGCACCAGCCCAGCCTGCTGAACCTGTTTGACTTCCTCAAGAATGCCGCACAGGGTTGCACCTTCCTCATCAACACCTCCGTTGCCCCTGAGAAGGTATGGGACAGCCTGCCTGCCCGCATGCAGCAGCAGATTCTGGACAAAAATATCAAGGTATACTGCATCGATGCCTTCAAGGTAGCCAAGGCTACGGGCATGGGTGGCCGTATCAACATGATTATGCAGACCTGCTTCTTCAACCTCAGCGGCGTTATCCCCGCAGAGGAGGCTTTGGGCTACATTAAAGAAGCCATCAAGAAGACCTACGGCAAGAAGGGTGAAGAAGTTGTTGCCAAGAACATTGCAGCTGTGGATGCCTCTTTGGCTAACCTGCACGAGGTACCCTTGGGCACCACCATCACCGGCCACGACATCCCCGATGCCCTGCACGGCGAGCCCTCCGACTTCGTTCGCAACGTATTGGGCAAGATTGTAACCGGCAACGGTAACTCCGTAACCGTAGGCGAGATGCCCGATGACGGCACCTTCCCCAGTGGCACCACGCAGTACGAGAAGCGTGACCTCGCCCTCGAAATCCCGGTATGGACCCCGGAGAAGACCGAGACCAGCAAGGCCTGTATCCAGTGCGGTAAGTGCACCATGGTGTGCCCGCACGCCGCTATCCGCGCCAAGATGGTAGACCCGGCAGAGCTTGAGGGCGCACCCGCCACCTTCAAGAGCGCCGATGCCAGCAAGATGCACAAGGACTGGGTCGGTAAGAAGTACATCATTCAGGTATCTGCCGCAGACTGCACGGGTTGTACGCTTTGCTCCAAGGTATGCCCCACGGCATCTCTCAGCATGACCCCGGCCTCCGAAGCCCTTGAGCCCGAAAAGGCCAACTGGAATTTCTTTGAGAAGCTGACGGACCCGGACCGCACCGTAACCGACAACTCTAAGGTGAAGGATGCCCAGCTGCTGCGCCCGCTGTTTGAGTTCTCCGGTGCTTGCGCCGGCTGCGGTGAGACCCCGTATGTGAAACTGCTCAGCCAGCTCTTCGGCAACCGCTTGGTTGTAGCTAACGCCACGGGCTGCTCCTCCATTTACGGCGGCAACCTGCCCACCACACCGTGGACGCATGATGCCGATGGCCGCGGCCCCGCATGGTGCAACAGCCTCTTTGAGGACAATGCCCAGTTCGGTCTCGGTTTCCGCGTCTCCCTCGACAAGAAGCAACAGTACGCCGTAGAGCTCCTTACCGCTGCCGCTCCCACCATCGGCGAGGCTCTGGTACAGGAAATCATGAACAACCCGCAGAAGACGGAGGCCGACATCGCCAACGCCCGTTCCACCGTGGCCGCCATCAAGGCCGCCTGTGGCGACAATGCCGAGCTGGCAGCTCTCAAGGCTCAGGCTGACTACTTGGTACGCAAGTCCGTATGGATTCTCGGCGGCGACGGCTGGTCTTACGACATCGGCTACGGCGGTTTGGACCACATCCTTGCCTCCGGTCGCAACGTGAAGGTGCTGGTACTTGACACCGAGGTATACTCCAACACCGGTGGTCAGTGCTCCAAGTCCACCCCGCGCGGCGCTGTGGCTAAGTTCGCCACCAAGGGTAAAGACCAGGTGAAGAAGGACCTCGGCTACATGGCCATGACCTACGGCAACGTCTACGTGGCCTCCGTGGCCATGGGCTCCGATGACCAGCACGTGCTCACCACCCTCATGGAGGCCGAAGAGTACGACGGCCCCGCCTTGGTGATTGCCTACAGCCACTGCATCAACCATGGTATCAACATGGCTCAGGGTCTGGACCGCCAGAAAGATGCCGTTGATTGCGGCCGCTGGTTGCTCTACAACTACAACCCGGATCGCGCCAAGGAAGGCAAGAACCCGCTCACCCTCAAGAGCAAGAAGCCCAAGAAGGACGTGCGCGAGGCTCTCCTCGGTGAAAACCGCTTCCGCCTGCTGGCCAAGAACAACAAGGCTGACTTCGACAAGCTTCTGGATATGGAGGCTGCCGATATCGCCCGCCGTTGGCGTCTCTACCAGGCCCTCGCCGGCATTGATTACTCCCTGCCGACCGAAGAGGCCTAAAGCCTGAAAACAACTCTTTTCAAGCCGCTGTGCGATGTTCGCACAGCGGCTTTTTGCATACACCGCCATATTCGGAACGCAGGAGTTTGGGCCCACCTTAAAAGAACGCCTTGGTGGTAAATGTCAGGGCTGAAATCCAGCGCATCGAAAGTCCGTTAGGGCGATAAGATGAGTAGCCGGGGGAGATGCAGCGATAGCTACGCTGCCCCGAGAGGTTTTAGAGGCGGCCTGCTCCACTTCCTTTAAACTGTACAACAAGCACAATCGATTAATTGTGGCATAAGTGGCAAGATAGCTTGACTTACAGGGGCGAATGCGTAAAATATGCGGGTATGAAATATCATTTGCTCACCACCGCCGCTTTGTGTGCCGTATTTTCATTCGGCCTGAGCTCTTGCAAGAAGTCCTCTAACCTGCCTGCCGCAGCCGCTGCGGGTGATTTGGAGACGGTACAAGACATGATTGAGGATGGTGCAGATGTAAACGCCAAGGAAGACAAACTGGGCGGTACAGCCGTAGTAGAGGCCGCAACAGCCGGCAAGACCGATGTGGTAAAAGCGCTGATAGCCGCCGGTGCAGATTTGACCATTAAAGACAAGAAGGGCGAGGTAGCCACCATACGTGCAGCCCGCAACGGGCATACAGACACGGTGAAAGCCCTGCTGGCCGTGGGTATGGATGCCAACGCCACCGCTATGAACGGCGCCCCTGCTCTGCTGCCCGCAGCTTGGAACGGTCACACCGAGACCGTTAAAGCCCTGTTAGCCGGCAAAGCCCATGCCGATGCTCAAGACGTCAACGGCAACACGGCCATCACCTTTGCAGCCCGCCAAAAGCACACCGAGACCGTTAAAGCTCTGCTGGAGGGCGGCGCCTCCATCAACAGCGCAGATGTCACCGGCTGCACCGCTCTCATCTACGCCGCCGGCAATGGCGACACTGCCACCGTAAACGCCTTGATTGAGGCCGGCGCCGACCTCAACCTTCAGGAGCTTAACGGCCGCACAGCCCTCATCATGGCAGCCGAAAAAGGCCACGCCGAGGTCGTCAAATCCCTGATGGATGCCAAGGCTGACACCACCCTCAAAAACAAGAGCGGATACAACGCCCTCGTAGTTGCCCTCATGGCCGGTAAAAAAGACATGGCCCAAAACATGCTGCAAGCCGGTGCCACAGTAACCCCCGCAGAGGTAGAGAGCTTCATCTCCCTGCTCACGGCCCGCAAGTACTCCGGTATTGCAGAGCAGCTCAAGAGCATTGGGGTAGACCTCAGCGCCAAGGGCGAGGACGGCAAGAGCGCCCTCATGATTGCTGATGAGAAAGGCCATAAAGGCGCAGCCGAGGCCCTCAAAGCTGCCGGCGCTGCTGAGTAACCCCCCCCCGCAGAACAACGCTTTTCTCCGCCACCTGAATCAGCTCGGGTGGCGGTTTTGCTTTATCACTATTCCCTTACCGGCCAACACGATTTATCCGGCAGCAATCCTCATAAAAGTATCGGGAATCATATTTTTTGAAAATATGTTACAGATTATTCATATTCAGCTTGCCAAGAGGGCATGTGTTATGATAGAATCCGCGCGCGGGTGATGCACCCCGCGTGGCGAATCATGAAGAAACGTTCTCTCCTCCATACAGCCATCTCGGCTCTGATCGTGCTGCTGCACACGAGTTTTGCTGTCTGCCTGGCAGATAATGAAGCTCCCGCTGCACCTGCAATCACCGCACTTGCCACCCCCACGGCAAATACAGCGGCTGCAGATGCTCCGGCTGATGAAACAGCCGCAACTCAAGACGCTGACGCCACACCGGAGGGTCAGCCGGAAATCGGTGAAATGGACATCAGCACGCTTGCCGGCAAAATATTGGGCGTACCCCAAGGCACGGTGCAAGATGTGCATATCGAGGCCCATTATCCGCAGCTGGACCTGCAACGCCACAACTTTGAGGCCGACATGATGCTGGCGCTGGAGCGCGGCATGTGCGACGCCTGCGTGATGGACGACGTTATCTGCTTTGCCTTGGCTCGCAAAAAGCCCATCATCAAGCTGTATGAGGACCCCAATCTGCCCATCAACTACATGGGCATGGCCTTTACCAAAGACGAAAAAGGCTTAGAGCTGAGCCGCCAATTCAACAAATTCCTCGGCGAGCTCAAAGAGAGCGGCGAGCTTGAGGAAATCTGCAACAAGTGGATTCACCACTTTGATACGGCAGAGATGCCCAAGCTGGACATCCCCACCGAGGGCGAGCCCATTGTCGTGGGTATGGAGCCCTGCACCGAGCCCATCGTCTTCATGCGCAACAATGAGATTGTGGGTATGGACGCCGAGCTGGTGTACCGTTTTGCCGCCTACCTTAAGCGCCCCATCAAGATTGAAAACATTGACTACTACGGCCTGCTTACCGCAGTGGCTGCCGCTAAGATTGACATAGCAGCCTCCGGGTTCCTCATCACCCCCGACCGCCGTAAGAGTGTTATCTTCTCAGACTATTACTACGAGAGCAAATCCATCATTGCCGTGAGAGACGGCTCGGCGCAAGACCCGTATGCAGGCATGAATTTCTTTGAGCGTCTGTGGGTAAGTTTTGAGCGCAACATCATTGAAGAAGAGCGTTACATGCTCATTTGGGATGGCTTGGTGGCCACCTTTACCATTGCCATTTGCTCCGTATTATTCGGCACGCTGGTAGGCGCCGTGGTGTGTTACCTGCGCATGAGCCGCCGTAAGTCTCTGCAATGGGTGGCTCGTGTGTATATCGACATCATGCGCGGCATGCCTATTCTGGTGCTGCTCATGCTCATGTACTATGTGGCCTTTGCCGGCAGCAGCATAGACGCCATTTACGTGGCCATCATCACCTTCAGTCTCAACTTCGGTGCTTATGTGAGTGAGATGTTCCGCACCAGCATCAGCAGTGTGCACCGCGGGCAGTCAGAGGCCGGCATCGCCATGGGTTTCTCCCCGTTCCAATCCTTCTACTACATCGTATTGCCGCAGGCCATCCGCCGCGTGCTGCCCGTTTACAAGGGCGAGGTTATTTCCCTCATCAAAAACACCTCTGTGGTAGGCTATATTGCCATTGAGGACCTCACCAAGATGACGGACCTCATACGAGCCAGAACCTTTGAGCCATTCTTCCCCCTCATCATGGTAGCCCTGCTCTACTTCCTGATTGCATGGCTGTTCACCTTGGTGCTGGACTACACAGGCCGCAAGATTAACACCGAAAAGACTGTCAAGAGATGATCCAGATTCAACACCTCGAAAAGAAATTCGGCAAGCTTACCGTACTGAAAGATGTTAATATCAACATCAAACGCGGTGAGGTCATCTCCGTCATCGGGCCCAGCGGCACAGGCAAGAGCACACTGTTGCGCTGCCTGAACCTGTTGGAGTGGCCCACGGGTGGCAGCGTTACCGTGGATGGCGAGGAGCTGTTATCTGCCGACAAGGTAGATGCCCCCAAGCTGCGCCGCAAAATGGGCATGGTGTTCCAGTCTTTTAACCTGTTTGATCACCTCAGCGTACTGGAGAACGTATGCATAGGTCCCATCAAACTACTGGGCATGAGCAAGGTAGAGGCTACGCGCCGCGCCATGCGCCTGCTCAAAATGGTGGGTATGGCAGAGAAAGCCCGCAGCATGCCTGCTGAGCTCTCCGGCGGCCAGAAACAGCGTGCAGCCATTGCCCGCTGTCTCTCCATGAACCCTGAGATTATCCTCTTTGACGAGCCTACCTCCGCCTTGGATCCCACCATGGTGAGCGAGGTGCTCTCCGTTATCCGCACCTTGGCCAAGCAGGGCATGACAATGGTTATCGTCACGCATGAGATGTCCTTTGCCCGCCGCGTCAGCACCCGCGTGCTTTACATGGACCAAGGCGTGATTTACGAAGAAGGCACACCGGAGGAGATATTCGACAACCCGCGCCGCGAACGCACGCGCGTGTTCGTCAACAGCATCCGCGACTTCCACTTCGCCATTCACAGCGAAGATTATGATCTGTACGCCTTTGAGTCCGAGCTGCGCAACTTCTGCAACAAATACTTCCTGAGCGAAGAAACCGTGCAACACGCCGTGCAACTGGCAGAGAAGATATTGCAGCACATTCCCCTGTCAGAGGGAGAAGTCAACCTCGTGTTCCGCTATGCCGAAAAGACCGGCAACCTTGCGCTGGAGGTGCTCATGCCCGCAGAACTTGAACCCGTGCTTACCTCCATCCCCGAGCCCGAGCTAACAGAGCTGAAAAACTCTTGCTCCGCGCTTCATGAGGAAATCGTTAAGCGCAGCGGCAAGCAAGTGCGCATGATTAAGCTGTTTATCCATTCCGAAAAATAATTTTTGCTTGCAGCCCCGCGCTGTTTCTGCTAGAGTCATAGTGTAATGACTTGTAAAAATCTTTCTCTGAAATGGAAGCAGCTGGCAGACTTGCCGGATGCAGAGGGCTTTGCCGGCTCATACGCCGGTGTAAGTAATGGTGCTCTAATCGTAACCGGCGGTGCCAATTTCCCGGAAAAACCGCTGTGGGAGGGTGGTCCCAAACGCTGGACCGACCGCGTATTCGTCATGCCCGCCGGCAGCGACAGCTGGGTAGAGAGCACCCCGCTGCCCAAGCCTCTGGGCTATGGTGCCACAGCCACACTCCCCGAGGGTGTTATGCTCATCGGTGGCAGCAATGCAGATGGAGCCGTGGCAGATTGCTACCTGCTCACATGGAATGGCAGCACCGTAACTTGTAAAGAGCTGCCGGCTCTGCCCACCACATTGACCGGCCATGCCGCCGCCGTCATGGGGGGCAAGGTCTATGTACAAGGCGGCAGTGTAGCCCCCGGCGAGCAAGATGCCGAAAGCCGCCTGTGGATTTATGACCCCGCCACAGCCACTTGGAGCGAAGGCCCCGCCCTGCCTGCACGCGGGCGATTCCTGCAACAAATGACCACCGAGGGCGACTCCATTTACGTGCTCGGCGGCATTGGCCTGAAAGACGGCGAAGACGGCCGCAAGGTACGCGACATGCTCACCGAGGCATGGAGTTACAGTGTGGATGGCGGCTGGGTACCGCTGCCGCCGCTGCCGCATTTCTGTGCCGCAGGCCCCACCCCCGCTCCCGTCATCAACGGGCACATCTACCTGTTGGGTGGCGATGATGCCACGGTAAAGGGATTCACCCCGCAAAATCACCCCGGTTTCCACAACTTCACCCTTTGCTACTGCATTAAGTGCGGTGAGTGGAAAGATGCCGGTGAAATGGCCGTAGCCCGTGCCGTACTGCCCTGTGCAGAGTGGAACGGTATGGCCGTTATCATCAACGGCGAGCAACGCCCCGGCAAGCGCTCCAACCAAGTTTGGGGTGCCGAAATGAATTAACCCGCAGCCTACCATGAAACGCAGTTTCTTTTCTCTTGCTCTGCTGGGTCTCACCCTCAGCTCTGCTCAGGCCGAAATCACCTCCGTTGCATCCGAGGACGGGTTACAGATTGCCGACAAGGTAGGCCGCGCCGGCATGGCCGCAGTTCTCCTGCCGGAGAGCAATGGCATCCTGATGACAGGTGGCGCTAACTTCCCCAACGCCAAGCCGGGAGCCAAAACACCGGCAGAGCGCGGTGCAAAAGCCTTTTACGGCGATGTTTCCTTTATGGACCTCAGCAAAGGGTGCACCACCCCGCAGGCAGCTACTGTAGGCAACCTGCCGGCACCCATTGGCTATGCTGCCTATGCCGCCTATGACAACAGCATGATTATTGCCGGCGGCTGCAATGCAAGCGGCCACCTCAACACCGTAACATGCACTCAACTCAAAGGCGACGAGGCTTCCACCTCCATGCTGCCCGAGCTGCCCACCACCATAGCATACCCTGCATTTGCCGTAGTAGGCACCAAATTGTATGTTATGGGTGGTCAGGAAAAGGCAGATTCCGTCACCTGCCTTTCACGCAGCTTCGTGCTGGACATGGCCGACCCCAACAAGGGCTGGCAAGAGCTTGCCCGCATGCCCGAAGCCCGCATGCTGGCCGCAGCCGGTGTGATTGACGGTAAAATCTATGTAACAGGCGGCTGCTCTCTGCACCCCGATGCCGCAGGAGCTGCCGAGCGCACCTACTTGCACAGCACCCTGTGCTATGACCCGGCTACCGACAGCTGGAGCAGCACCACCCCCATGCCCGAGCCGCTGGTGGGTGCCGCTAATCCCCTGCCTGCCATCAATGGTAAACTTTACGTCGTTGCGGGAGACCCCGGTAATTTCTACCGTGCCTCTCTCACCGGCAAAGCCCCCGCTATCCACCCCGGTCAGAACAAGA
Organism: Akkermansia sp.; assembly: GCA_017549485.1. GTDB lineage: Bacteria > Verrucomicrobiota > Verrucomicrobiia > Verrucomicrobiales > Akkermansiaceae > Akkermansia. The sequence goes on along the minus strand of JAFYUT010000026.1, from coordinate 16,414 downwards.
CCGTCTACTCCTTCACCCCCGCCACCGGGCAGTGGGTTAAGGAGGGTGAAAACGCCACCGGCGTTGCCACCTGCCCCGCCGTCCAATGGGATGACTGCATTTACATCATCTCAGGCGAAACCCATCCCGGTGTTCGTACACCTCTTATCTCCAATATTAACCTCTCCAAATAACAACACTAAAACCATATGCCTGAACCTAATCCAATCCTGACGTTCTTGGCCGACCTTACCCCCTGGGTGGCCATCGTTATTGCCGTGCTTGCCATCATGGCAGCCTGCAAGAAAGGCCTTGCCAAGCCTGTCATTTCACCGAATGCACCTGTAACCAAGCCCGGTAAATGGGCATGGATTGCCGTAGCTGTTCTTTGGGTGGTAGTGATGCTCAACTACTTCGACCGCCAGCTGCTGGCCGTGCTCAATAAGTCCATGACGGAGGGCGCCGGCTGCATCGAAATGACGCAGGCTCAGTTCGGTATCGTAACATCCGCCTTCCTCATCGTGTACGCTGCGCTGTCTCCGGTGGGTGGTTACCTGGCCGACCGCTTCAGCCGCTCGTTCATCATCATGTGCTCTCTGGTTGTATGGTCTATCGTGACCTGGATGACCGGTAAATCCGAATCCTATGAAGAGCTGGTGTTCTGGCGCGCTATGATGGGCGTGAGTGAGGCTTTCTACATTCCTGCTGCTCTGGCTCTTATTACCGACTACCACCGCGGCAGCACCCGCTCGCTGGCCACAGGCCTGCACATGAGCGGTATTTATGCCGGTCAGGTAATGGCCGGTTACGGTGCTCTGATGGCCGGCGACCCCTGCCAGATGGGCTGGCGCCTCACGTTCGAGGTGTTCGGCTTCATCGGTGTAGCATACGGTCTTATCGTGCTCTTCTTCCTGCGTGACCCGAAGGCTGAGGAAGCCGCTGCTACGGAGGCTACGGAGGAAGCCGCTGCTCCTGTCGCACCTCAGTTCACGCTGGGGCAGATGCTCAAGAGCATTTTCACCGGCCGTGGTATGTACCTGCTGCTGCTCATGATTTCCTTTGCCGGTTTCGCTAACTGGTTCTTGCTGGGCTGGTATCCGCGCCTGCTGCAAGACATGTTCGCTATCTCCGAGGCCGATGCCGGCCCCGCCGCTACGCAGTGGATTAACATCGCTAAATACATCTCCGTGCTGGCCTGCGCCGTGATTGCCGACCGCTGGTACATGCGCAACAAGAATGCCCGTGCCTACGTGCCCGGTATTGCCTTCTGCCTGGCCGGCCCCTGCGTGCTGCTTGCTATGATATTCGGTGCCGAAATCGGCCTTGTAGCCGTGCTGGCTCTGGTAGCCATGCAGGGTGTGGCTCAGGGTGCTATGGACGCTACGCTCATGCCCGTGCTGCGCAACACCATCGACGAGCGCTTTGCCGCTACCGGTTACGGCCTCCTCAACCTCACATCTGTGGGTGCCGGTGCGCTGGTTTCCTGGCTGGGCGGTAGCCTGAAAGATGCCGGTACTCCGCTTTCCACCGTGCTGAGCCTGGCCGGCATTCTGATGATGCTCTGCGGTATTATTCTGTTCCTTCTTCCCAAGAAACAGGCATAAGCTGCACCGCTTTTCCACTTAACAAAATAGCCCTGCATCAGCAATGATGCAGGGCGGTTTTATTAGTACAAAGGGGTATTTTATTGATACACAAAGTGAGGGGTACTTCCCCCCCCGCTGATATAACCGGCACGCAAGCGCAGCGAGCCGGGCTTTTCAAACTTCGGCCGTGCCGTTGCAACACGGTACATCAATCACGTAGAGCCTCAAGCTTCTTATAAGCCTTCAGATTCCCATGGGCGGCGGCTCTGCGGTACCATTTTTCGGCTTCAGCGATGTCTTTATCTACACCTCCCTTTCCGCATTCATAATAAATACCTAACATCAAACACGAATATTCGTGACCTTGTTCAGCAGACTTGCGGAACCACTTCAAAGCCTCAGCACTATCTTCCGATACCCCCTTCCCCAAAGAATAGCAAGCGCCTAACTCAAATTGAGCCTGCGCATGGCCTTGCTCTGCAGCTTGGCGAAAACACTCCGCAGCTTTCTCGTATTCCTTTGAATTGTAAAATTTTAGCCCTTGATTACATAACTCTTCTGACAAAGCGAAAGATGATACGGGAGGTTCCAACTCCCTCAATCTGTCCTCAGCCTCCACCATTCCTTGTTCAGCGGCCTTACGGAACCACTTTACGGCTTCCTCCTTATCTTGGACGACACCTTTTCCCTCTGCATAACAAGTAGCTAAGTTATATTGAGCCGCAGCATAGCCTTGCTCTGCGGCTTTGCGAAACCACTTCACTGCTTCACTCTGATTTTGAGCCACGCCTTCCCCCAGCGCATAACAATACCCTAAGCCACATTGAGCATCAGCATACCCCTGCTCCGCAGCTTCACGAAAACACGACACAGCCTTCTCATATTCCTTTATTTTGAAATATTCCAGCCCTTGATGGCATACCTCGGCAACCGAAGAGGAATCTTGAGCAAGGCAAACACCAACCGAGCAGACGGCCACAACGGATGGAATGAGCCAACCTGCGTACTCAGCTATGGGAGAATGTTTCATATTGTGCTACAATGATAACAAATGCGGGCAAAAAGGCCAGAAAAAAGTATCATATACACAAAACGAGGGGCTATCGCCCCTCGCCATTGAAACTAACGCCCACACCGCGGGCTCTCAAGATGTTACCCGCCTCACACGATGTAATTTCGGCGGCAACTTATGTTCAGGCTTCGCTTCACCACGCGAGCGTACGCGAGCCGAATATACTAACTTGTCGATCGTAATTTGTAACCTGTAAATGCTGTTACCTCATCCAAGCCTTGTTGGAGGTAAGGGTGCTTTCCCAGTTACAGATATCGCCCAAGCAGTATTCATCCACACGGCGGCAGAGTTCCAAAGCATCGGCATAAGTAACGGGGGCCTCGCTGCTGAGCATGGCATCCACATCACACAAGAGGGTGTCAAAGGTGCTCTCCATGGTGCGAGAGGCGGTCATGTCTGCCGGGTAACCGGCAAAGGCAGAATACGCCAGCAAGAAGGTACCCACGCAGGGGCAGAGCAAGGTGACAGAACCGAAGAGGGGCAACAGCCACGCAGCCGTTTCAGGGCCGATGTAGCCCAGCTTGACCACCTCCCCCATCAGGATACGCAGCATCGACATAGCGATACCTACCTTATAGGCCGCGCAAGACAAGTTGAAAAGAGCATCATTATAGCGGCAGGTTTTAATGGAACGCTGCTCGTGGTAGCGGGCTTGATCTGCCAAAAAGCCCTCACGCAACCAGTGCAACCACACGCGCAGGGAGTCGGAATCCCAGCGGCCGGAAGGCATACCGATGCGGCGCACCATGAGGCGGTAATACCAGGTCTCCCAGCGCACCGGGCCTAAGCGATAGCGGGGAGAATGCACGCAGCAGAAGCCCACGCTCCACAAGAACTTGCTGTTTCTGCAACGCTCTGCAAGAATGCGGTACGAGGTAAAACGGCCATGCACCACGCGGTTATTTTGCCCTGTGAGGGTAAGCACGGCAGAGAAAATACTAACCATCATCACAATACCGAGTATGCAGAACAGCACGGTAGTGATATTCATGCCGCCGTCCCCGCTGCACACGGCTTTGAGGGCCTTGCCGAAGCTGATATTGTTGAAATTGATTGCCAAAATAACGGATATCATGCAGAATACCGGCAAGAAGTATTTACAGAAAAGCTTTTCACGGAAGACCTTGCCATAATAACCGGCAGCGGGCGAGAAATTATCTTTGCACGGCCCCCAGAGGGTATCAGCCGTCTGAATGACGGGAGGCAAGGACTCTTTAGGGGGAGATTGAGGTTTAGAACGCTGTGGCTCTGCGGATGGTTTGGCAAAGTGGCACAAAAAATCGCAGAATTTATCGCCCAATTTGGTACCTTTGTACTTATAATCACGCTCTGCAATGGGGAACAGGAGGGGGCTTTTCTCGGCATCTTTACGCTCGCGCAGCTTGCGGGGCAGCAGGTAGCGCGCCCAATGCTTAAGCATGGGGTCAATGACTCGCACCTCACGGTCAGACTGCTCATCTGCCGGCAACATCAGCTTGAGCAAGTGATTCTGTACGTGTTCTTGCCAATCCGCATGTTCCTCTGCATAAGAGCAATAGGTAACAGGCGCCTCGGGAGAATCCGTACGGATTACAATCACAGGCAGGTGAGCCTTACGGGCGGCACGCAGCGTAGCATAGGTACCGGCTTTATACTTGGTGATATTGCCATCCCACAAAGCTATGAGCACATCGGTATGGCAAAGCATGATTTCAGAGGCATCTGCATAGCCTTGAGAGGAGTCCTCCTCTTTGGAGCAAGCAGCCAGCTCAAGCACTTGCTCCGCCTTGCCCAAAAGCTCACGGTATTTCTCACGCGGGGCGCCCTCCGCAAAATCGGCAGCGTATTCATCTTTACCGAAAGGGATGGGAGCCAGCAGGCCGAACCCGCGGGCCAATGCGGCCTCTGCCGCCAGGGTATCCGCGCCCTCGGCCAGGGAGCTCACCAACCGAAACGACGGGGAGCGGTCTCCGAAAAAGGCCTCAAAAAACGCAGCATGTTCTCGGTAAACATCTTGCGTTTGCTGCACCACGGTATCAAGCACGAGGTTGAGCTGCTTTTCAATGCTGCTGAGATGCTCAGCGGGCAACATGCGGTGCCCCGTTACCCCGATGTGGAGAATCATGCGGTCATCGGTCTGTTTCATAAGTTATGTTCAGTTGAAGGATTGATAAGTTGTTGAGCACGGACAAGGAGCTGCTCACGCGTGTTGGGGAGCGTTTCCTCCTGCACCTCATACAGTAAGGATGCCAACAATTCCCCCATGGCGGGAGAGGGCTTGATACCGATTTGCATGAGGTCTCGCCCATTGATGGCGAGGTCTTTCACGGTAAAGGCGGGCGGCTCATGCAGCAATTCATCTACCAGCAAGGCAGCATGGCGCATATCGGCTTGTTTTTCAGCCTGTTCGTGGGTGGATTGGGCGGCTTGGTCGGCCTTTTTCACAAGGAAAAGCTGCTCTACAAGGGGCAAGCCCAAGCGACCGATGAAACGGCGCATCCCCGCACGCGTGGTGGGGAAAACGTGGTCGTGCACGCGCACCAAGGTGCGCACGGTTTCCAGCGTGGCGGTATCGCTCTTAAGGCGCAGGAGAATAGACTCTGCCATTTCGGCACTCTTCTCGGGGTGCCCGTAAAAATGCCCTTTACCGCCCGCATCTTGCGAGAAACAGGCGGGTTTACCGATATCATGCAGCAGCATCACCAAGCGCAGCGTAGGGTCCGCCGGGGCAGCCTGCACGGCGTGGGCGGTGTGCGTCCACACATCATAAATATGGTGGGGGTTACGCTGGTCGAAACCGAACATGGGCACCAGCTCCGGCATGATAATACCGAAAATCTCCGGGAATGCCAGCATCATACTGCGGGCACCGTTGCCCACCAAGATGCCTTTAAGCTCTGTAAAAATACGCTCTACGCTCACGTTCTCCAGCAAGTGGCGATTACGGCGCATGGAAAAAGCCGTTTCACGCTCAATGGCAAAATCATAGCGCGCTGCAAAGCGCAGGGCGCGCATGATACGCAGGCCGTCCTCGTTAAAACGGGCATCGGGCTCACCCACGCAGCGAATCAGCCCCTCAGCCAAGTCTTGTTGACCCCCGAAAGCATCTACCAAGCCCCGCGTGGGGTTGTAGGCCATGGCGTTGATTGTGAAGTCTCGGCGAGATAAATCCTCTTCTACCCGGGAAACGAAGGTAACGGCATCGGGGTGGCGATTATCGGTATATTCACCATCAATGCGGAAGGTGGTTACCTCTACCGGCTCATGATTCACCATCACCGTTACCGTGCCGTGTTTCAAGCCAGTTTTAATGACATTGAAGCGTTTGAACGCTCCCAACACCTGCTGAGGGGTGGCATTGGTGCACACATCCCAATCTTTCGGGGTACGCCCCAACAGGCTATCACGCACGCAACCGCCCACCACATAAGCCTCATAGCCGAAGTGCTCTAAGCGCTGCACCACGGTGAGCGCGTAATCAGGGATGGATATGCAGGGAGACATTTAAAATCAGACGTTTTTTTAGTGAACGAGCAGGTTATAGGTCGTGTTATTTCAAACCGATACGGGTCAGCTTGCGCCACACGGCCTCAAAGGGGCCGTAGCGGTGAGAGCGCAACCAAAACATACTGAAAAGAGTTTGAGCCACATACAGCACCATGGCCCAGTTCATGATACCGGTGGTGCTGAGGTACGGATTCATACCGAAACCATAGCCGCACAATACCACGGCCATGATGATGTTTTGCGTGATATAACAGGTAAGGGTGCAACGCCCGATGGCCGTAAGGGGAGCAATATATGGCACTAACACGGGGCGTGCCAACAACCATGCCCCCAAGGGCACCGCCATGAGTACAAAGCCTGTATCCTCCCACCAGTGCATCCATACCGGCAACACCTGTTGCCCGGCAAATGAGGCGGCATAAATACAGGCGCCTACTAAGGCGATGCGCAACAGGCGCTCGGGGCGCTGCTCAAACACACGGCAACGCCCGGCCAGCATACCCAGCATAAACATGCCTATCAGGATGAAAATACGCCCGCTGCCAATCACATACACCCAACTGAGCGCAATGCCGTTGGTGAGGTTCCACCACCCGGTCTCCCACAGGGAGTTCTGCTTGGCGGGGTCTAACCAGTTAATACCTAAACCGCAGCGTATAGCCTCACTCAAATCATACAAGGCCTGCGGGTAGCCGCACAGCTCTGTTACCAACACCACCGGCTGGCACAGGCACAGCCCGCACAGTATGGCAATGGTGCGGGTAGACAGTTTCCACAGCAACACGGGGATAAAGCCCAGCACTGAAAAAATCGTCAGAATATCGCCTTGGTAGAAGAAGCTGTGAAATACCCCGAAGAAAAACAGCAACACCAAGCGCCAGCAAAAACGCCCGCGAAAATCAATACCTTTCGCCACGGCGTGATCCATTTGCAGGAAAAAGCTCAAGCCGAACAAAAACGCAAACACCATAAAAGACTTGCACACAAATATGTATTGGTACAGCCAATCATACACGGCATCCGTAGCGCAGGCAGCATGCTCCGGCACATAAAAATTAAAGCGGTTGTGAGCATGCGCCAAAAGGATGCCGAAGAGAGCCAATGCGCGCACGGCGTCTATACTGTGAATGCGTTGTGACATATCGGAACGATGTAGAGCGTATAAAGCACAAAGGGCACCGCTGAAGCTCAGGGTGCCCTCTGCCGTTAAGTTTACATATTGACCTGATAAAGCGGCTTATTGTTGCGCGCGGGGTCAAGAATGGCGAAGGCCTCTCGGTGAATGGAGGGGTCGGAGCGGAAGATGAGGCGGCCGGCGCACTGACGCTCCAGCTCCATGAGCAGCTTAGAGTCCTCATTCTTAAAGCGGGAGAGCACATCACTGTTGACCACCACAATCATATCGCCCACGTTCTCGCGGTAACGCAGAATAGTGGCCTTGAGTTGGCGCTGAATCTCCACGCTCATGGTCATGACGCTCTTGATACGGCCGCGGCCATGGCAATACGGGCAATGGTCGTTCACGTAGTCAAGCAAAGACTCATTGATGCGCTGGCGGGTCATCTCCATCAAGCCGATGGGGGTAATCTGCATCACCTGCGTTTTGGCCTTGTCGCGCTTGAGCGCATCTTTCATGGCCTTGTACACGGCCATTTGATCCTTGCGGTGACGCATATCAATGAAGTCCACCACCACCAAGCCACCGATATTGCGCAGGCGCAGCTGGCGGGCAATCTCTCGGGCAGATTCCAAGTTAGTCTCCAGAATCGTCTTATCCAAATCTTTATTACCCTTATTGCGACCGGTGTTAATATCAATGGCGATGAGAGCCTCAGTCTCATCAATTACCAAATAACCACCGCAGGGCAGCAACACTTGGCGCTGGAAAGCCTCGTTAATCTGCTTCTCAATACCCAGTTCCTCAAAAATAGGCTGGCGGCAGGGATAATGCTGAATATGGCGCTTGGCACGGCGAGAGATGCGACCGGCAATCTCCTGCATGCGTTGCGTGGTTTCCAGATTATCGCAAACAATGTTGTCTACATTGTCTGTCAAGAAGTCGCGGGCTGTGCGCTCAATCAAATCGGGCTCACGGTATACGCAAAGCGGGGCGGGATTTTCGGCATATTTAGCCTCCACATCTCGCCATTGCTCCAGCAACATGGCCAAATCTCGTACAAAGTGGCGGAATCGCTGCCCCTGAGCCACCGTGCGCATGATAATGCCCATACCCTCAGGCACATTGAGTTTCTGCACAATCTGGCGCAGGCGCTGGCGCTCCTTCGGGTCATCAATCTTACGGGAGATACCGAACTGATCCGTATAAGGCATCAGCACAATGTAACGCCCGGCCAGAGAAATATTGGTGGTAACACGCGGGCCCTTAGAGCTGATGGGGCCTTTAGTCACCTGCACCATAATCTCGGAGCCGATGGGGTAAATGCTCGGTATATCCTTGCTGGTAATCTTTTTCTGCTGCTTACGGGGGCGGCCCTCCTTCTGAATCTCTTCCAATGAAGAATCCAGAGCCAAAGGCAGTGCATCCCAGAAATGCAGGAAGGCATTTTTCTCATAGCCGATATCTACGAACATGGCCTTGAGACCCGGCTCAATGTTCTTAACACGGCCCTTGAAAATGCCACCGACAATATTATCCTCGCCCTCACGCTCAATGCTGTACTCCTCCAGCACGCCCTCCTCAAGCAAAGCGACACGGCGCTCCAGCTTTTCAGAATTGATGACGATGGTGGTGCCTTCCTTCGGGTTGCATTGTCCGAACCCGAACAGGCGTTTCACGCTATTAATCATTTTTGAAAATAAAGACAAAGTTTCAGGTTAGTTTATGGGTTGATCTTCATGCTGTAACATGACTACAGAGCCCGCACGCCCGCGCGTATATGCCGGTATCTCCTTCCCTGCCTGTTGTGGTACCATAAGGCGTAAGCCGCTGACTCCCCCGCTTGGGTGGCGGAGAGGCGTCAACGGCTTGTAAAGAGAATCTCGGCAGCGCGCATCGGCGCAGTCCTATCACTCTTCATCAAATACGTCGTCGTTCTCCTGCAGGAACTTGCCTGTACCTTCTGCCACAGCGCTCAGCGGATCATCTGCAATCGTGATGGGCAGGCTTGTCTGCTCATGCAGCAAATCAGCCAAACCACGCAGCAGGGCACCACCGCCGGCCACCATAATGCCACGGTCATACAGGTCACTGGCCAACTCAGGCGGGCAGTGATCCAAGCTGTGGCGTACAGCCTGCACAATGATATCCAGCTTATCCTTAAGCGCTTCGCGTATTTCTTCAGAGCGCACCGTCACCGTCTTGGGCAAGCCCGTGCCGCGGTCTCGGCCCTTCACCTCCATTTGCAGCTCCTGCTGCAAGGGGTGGGCAGAACCCACACGAATCTTGATATCCTCAGCCGTACGCGGGCCCACCAACAAGTTGTGAGCAGCCAGCATGTGGCGGGTGATGGTGTCATCCAGCGCATCGCCGCCGCACTTTTCGGATTGGCTGTAAACGATGCCGTTAAGAGAAATAATGGCCACCTCCGTGGTGCCGCCGCCGATGTCAACAATCATGCTGCCCAACGGCTCGGAAACGGGTAATCCCACACCCATAGCTGCTGCCATGGGCTCCTCGATAAGGCGTACTGCTATTGCACCCGAGTGCTCGGCAGACTCCTCAATCGCGCGGCGCTCCACCTCTGTAATACCTGAGGGGTGAGCAATGAGAATGCGCGGCCCGCGCAACCCTCTGCGCTGGCATGCTTTCTCAATGAAATGCCTCAGCATTTCTTCTGCTACGTTGAAGTCGGCAATCACGCCTTCCTTCAACGGGCGAATGGCCACCACGCTGCCGGGCGTACGCCCTACCATGCGCTTGGCTTCCTCGCCCACGGCCTTCACCTTGTCGCCTTTCATGGCAACTACCGAAGGCTCGCGCAGCACAATACCCTGGTCCTTAATATAGACCAGCGTGTTGGCCGTACCAAGATCAATCCCGATATCATACGAGAACATCCTGGATAACTTCTTAAAAAATTTTAACATTGTCTAAAAGTTTTTGTGAGAACTACTTGTTTTGCTCGGGTGCTCTGTGTCAACAGCTGCCGAGTCCTCCTTTTCAGGGGATGAACCCTTTTTGGCACGCCGCTGTTCACAGCATCGTCCTTCGCGTGCACGATTTTTTGCACACCCGTTCGCGGTAAGTATACCTACCACCCTCCCCGAATGTCAAGATAAAATCAGGTAATTCTACCCCCTCTTTGTGTCTGTTTAGGAAAAGTTAAATAAAATTCAAATGCAGCGTATCTTTTTACTCGTAATACATGAAATGAAATCTTGCGCTCCCCCTGAACAACAATGCGTTTTTATATAGAAGTGAGGGATGTATAGACTTGCAACTATCAGAATTTTTGATAGACTGGAAGAGTAATCCTTTTTAACCATACGCATACAAATGAAACGACTTATTACACTGCTGCTTGTTGCTTGTATATCACTCCAGCCGCTTACCGCAACCGATACCCAGGAGGATAACATAACCGAGGTAAACGACTACTCAGCTTTTAATACTAATCTGGCACTCGTTACTAAACACCTCAACAAATTGACCTCTTTGTTCAAGAAAAAACCGAACAAGGGGCCCGCAGTAACCAAGCAAGTAAAGAATGCTGAAAAATACATGAACAGCGCCACTGCTAAAAAAGCCCACAATCTTCTTCTGGATGGGTTCCCCTGCCCTGCAGCAGAAGAAATGTCAGCAGCCGAAAAACAACTGGTTAACAAGGCGCTCAGCTCCATGGAAAAGTTCCGAAAAACATACGCACAGTGGCTTCACCATGTGAACAACAATCTATCTAACTGTGAGATTGCAAAAGATGCATCATATATGGAAGAAGCCGTGCGCCCTATTACCGAACTGGCTGACTTCGGATACGAGACCCTTTACAGCACCCTCCAGATGGAGGACAAAATGGGGCCTGCTTTGGACGAATATCAAAAATAACTCCAAACCGATATAATACATAAATGTTTTCTCGTTTTCTCAAAATCTTCATTTATTTCACCGTCTTGCCGTTATTAACGGCCGGGGCTGATGATAAACAGTCGGGGTTAAATCAGATAGCAGATGAACTGAGCTCAACCCATCACGGAGTGGCACCGGCTCCCCCCATGACGAAAGATATTGGCAATATACTCTATATAGGAGACGGCCATGAAGCGTGGGTAACACCTATTCATGATGATGGGCGTAACGGCCCATTCAAAGAATTGTCTTGTTCAGAGCTACTTTATTGGCATTATTGTAATGTCGCATGGCTTTGGCATTTGCATCGCATTCTTGTAGACCATGGTATCCGACATGAATTCGTCGGGGCTGAACAGTTTTATGTACCGACAGAGTATCGTGTATACTTCCACCCTTATATTCTAGATGAGTCTCAATATGTATGGAATTGGCATGAGAATGGTCATTTAGCAAGTATACGTCAGGTAACGCAATCCTATAGAGGTACACCTTTCAATGGCAGGGCACTGACTTCGTACGGCCGGCGTGCGTCCGAAATCAGCGGTCGCACTAGTATCAATGATCGCTACAAAGAACTATGGCCGTACTCATCCGCTTCACACTCCACTGCCATCACCTGTTATTCAGACTTCATCGGCGGTGGCACAACAACCAAACTTAACGGAGAATTAGATTGGGATGAGGGGAATATCTATCATTGGTTAGGTTTGAAACAAGCACCTTCCAAGGTCTTCAGCCTGCAAAAAAATGAAATTCCGGACATCGCTATTATACGTGCAGGTTTGCAGGATTTAATCAATGATACAGTATCATATAGCAAAGATGGTTTACCCAAAAGTAAACGAGATACTGTTTCCATCAACAAAGCCATAAAAAATCTGCTCGGCTCTCCAAAGAAAAATTCCCGTGGCAGCGAGATTGCCGGAGCCAAAAGAAAAGACATCAGGCAATTGGGAGATATGGGGATTATTGTCGGAGCTCTTCGTGAGGCAAACCCCGACATCCGAATTATCGTGTTGCCTCTGGCATTGTATTCAGAAGAATTACTGTTCCGAAACAATAAATGTTTATACCGCTATAGTGAGCGACAAAGAAACAATCTACCTATCGAACCCGGTGCCCTTGGCATGAGTAAAAAAGAAATCACTGAATTACAAAAAGTGGTAAATAAATATAACCGTAAACTGGAGCAGTGGTGCAACACTCAGCAGATTGAGTATTTACCCATACCGGAATGGCATGTTGAAAACATTAAAACAAAAGGTCCGACACGTTGGTACCTCACCGTTCCGACAACAATTGCCTATTCTACGGCTTATCATGTAGCCCACGCCTTGGGCGTGTCAGGCGGGGCAACTTTTGGATTTCCCCGCAAAAGTGCAGATGAAATGACCCCGCTGGAAAAGAAGGAGAACTCTTGGTATAAAGCGGCAAAAGATATTGTAAAAACAAGACAATATAAAGGTGTTACCGCTGTGCTGCGATATGAAAAAATAGATGCGGAATATCGCATAGCCTGGATTTCCATCCCCTCAGACAATGAAAACAGGAATCCTGCTTTAGTTTGGGTCTGGAAAGATGACATGCTCTTGGCTGATTTGGGTGATTCTGATTTGTACTTATCGCGCATGTATGATACTTCACCTGAGCTATATTTCCCTATCGTGGTTGAGACCCATGATGCAAGGAGTTCATCGTTTACTCGCTTTGCAGGTAAACTCACCTCCATTGTCTACACGACAGAAGGTTGTTTTGCTCCCCCCATTAAGGAATCAAAGGAGAAAGAAAGCCCGTGAGGGTATCGGTTCAGCGTTTGAATATGCCCCTCTTTATAATACTCTACACATGGAGTACAGAATGGAGCCGGCTTTGGGCGAACATCGAACATAAGTAGGCTGCGCGTCGGGGAAGATTCTCAGGGTGCTATTGCAGTGGTTGGTTTACGCCATCGGAACTCATGAATCTTATAATCTGCCGGACCATTTACCGGAAAGAAAAATATGCGGTATTATAGATAATACACAAAATCTTGATTCCCCTCCTGCGATACACCCGAAAAAATCAAACAACCGCTCACTTCTCCTCGTCGTCGTGGTGAGCAACAGTATCAATGAGGGGGCGGTAGGAGGGGAGACGCCAGTTGTGGTACACCGCCACCATACGCACAATGAACACAACGGCCGTGCACACAATGTACGCCGTGGGGTACGGCACATCATAATACATTAACAATACAAACAAAGCACTACCGACAAAGGCAGCAGTGGCGTAAATCTCACCGGGGCGGAACACATAGGGCACGTTGCCGGTAAGGAGGTCTCTGAGCGCACCGCCGGCCACACCGGTACACACACCCATGGCAACACAAATGCCGGGGTCACACCCAATCCAATACGCCTTAGCCGTACCCAGCAGGGTAAAGAACGCCATGGCAAAGGCGTCTGCCACGCGAATGGTACCCACGGGAGGCTTGATAAAGCGGGTAATAAAGAAAACAGCCAGAGAGGTGATAATGGCCTGATAAAAGAAGTCAACATCGCCACCACTCATCCAGAACACGGTGACGGGGTCACCATTGGGGCGAGTCATGCCGGAGAGGAGGATATCTCTCACCGTACCGCCACCCAGTGAAGCAATGGTGCCGCAGGCCACGATACCGAACATATCCATGCGCACGCGACTGGAGGCAGATGCACCGGCCAAGGCACCCACTATGGTGGCAAAGGTGCAACACATGTAGTAGAGGAGGTGCTCATCAAAGCTCTTTACCTCCTGCAAGCTGTTGGCAAGATGAATCATTTTATTTTCATCATTCTGATAACCATCAGCAAGGCTAAGCCACACAATATGAGAGGCCAAGCATATACAGCCGTTACCACGGCCAATACCAGCAGAGAGAACAACACCAACCCCGACACCAACAGAATAGCCGGAGACATGTTGCGCAAGATGCTGTGCAGCGGCCCGGCTGCGGCTTCTTTTTTACGCTCCTCGCGCAGATTGACTGAGGCATAGGGGCGCCAAGTCTGAGAATCCTCGGCGCGCACCCATGTCCGGTCATCAATCTTCCCCTCGGCACGCAGGTAGAGCAGCTCTCGCCCCGTAACAGGACCGAGCTTTTCACCATTCACATCGTAATAGAATTTGCGAGGCACGAGGAGAAGATAGCGTTAAGTTACTATAAATCAAGCATGGATGGCTCTACCCTCAGCAGCGAGCACGGCCTCGTGAATCGCCTCGGAGAGGGTGGGGTGAGCGTAAATCATGGAGTTAAGGTCCTCCAAGGTCAGCTCGCTGCTCATGGCAAGCTCGGGGTGGGCAATCATCTCTGTGGCGCACTCACCTACCATGTGGGCACCCAGAAGCTCGCCGTGCTCTTTACCGAAGATGAGTTTGACAAAGCCCTCCGTCTCGCCGGAGGCCACGGCCTTACCGATGGCTTGGAACGCGAACTTGCCTACGGTGTACTCTACGCTGGCATCTTTAAGCTCACGCTCGCGCTTGCCCACACTGGCAACCTGCGGGTGGCAATAGGTGCAACCGGGTACCAAGGTAGCCTGCTGCGGGGTGTGCCCCTCTACAAACATGCCCTCCACAGCCTGCTCTGCCTCAAAGCTGGCGGTGTGGGCCAGCATGATACCGCCGATGCAGTCACCCACGGCGTATACACCGGGCAGGTTGGTAGCATAGCGCTCATTCACCTTAATGAAACCGCGCTCGGTCAACTCCAGGCCGGCAGCCTCGGGCACCACGGGTACTACGCCGATGGACACCAAGCAAACATCTGCCGTAATCTCTTGTTGCTTACCGTTTTTAGCCGTAATGGTGGCCGTTACGCTGTCGCCGTTGTCTTGGAGGCTGTCCACCTTGGCACCGGGCATGCAGGTGATACCCTGCTTTTTGAAGGAGCGCTCCACAGCGGTGCAAACGTCATTATCCTCATTGGGAAGGATGCGGGGCAGTGCCTCAATGAGTGTAACCTTGGTACCGAAGCTGTGGTATACGTAGGAGAGCTCGGTACCGATGGCACCGGAGCCGATGACAATCATGCTTTCGGGGCGTTTCTCCAGCACCAGCGCATCTTTACTGCCAATGATGGTTTTACCGTTGAAGGGGAATACGGGCACCTCACGGGTGCGGGCACCGGTGGCAATGAGGATATTGTCACCCTCAATCTCGCTCACAGTGCCGTCCTCAGCCGTTACTGTCACTTTACCGGGGGCAGTAATGGCAGCCGTACCGGTAACGGAGGTAATCTTGTTCTTCTTGAACAGGAATGCAATACCGTTGGAGAGGCGCTCACTGATGGCGCGGGAACGGCCGATAACAGCAGACCAATCTACGCTGACGTCACCGCAGGAGATACCGAACTCTGCCGCATGCTTGGCCATGGTGTTGTATACCTCGGCATTCTTGAGCAAAGCCTTGGTGGGAATGCAACCCCAGTTAAGGCAGGTACCACCCACGCGTTCTTTTTCAATGCACACTACGCTCTTACCGAGCTGTGCAGCACGAATCGCGCCCACGTATCCGGCCGGGCCACCACCGATGACAATCAAATCGTATTTCATGCCCTCATCATAGCGCATTACATGCCCCGTGGCAATCATGAAATCCGCCCCCTCACCTCGCATTTTGTCATGCGCCCGCCGTTTTATCCCAACACGGCGGCACAACTGCCGACAAGAATTGAAATTTCATCAAATAGGAGAGACGGATAGCAAAGCGCCCATGTCATAAAATAAGGGTATCCCTGTTTTCTACTTGCAGGAGCACGAAAAATGTCAGATAATACGCATGCGAAATAACTAATTTTCCCATCCTCCCCAAACCTTTTCCCAATCAACATATTATGAAACCTCTTTTCATTACGGCCTGCATATTAGCCTCCCTTGCGTACACGGTTCCCGTGTACGCGCAATCAGCGCAGCCAACTACCGCGCCAAGTGAAACACAAGAGCTGAAGCCCTCCATCGATATAGAAGGGTATTACGGCTATATACGCAAAGACGCCACGCTGAACATCCATTTCGACACCCCGATGATAGCCGAAGATGCCATCCACACGGCACCTACGGCAGAGCACATCAAGTTATACTATACCGAGGGGACTACCCCGGTAGAATATAAGGCCCAATGGGTATCGGCATCCGAGCTTCAAGTCCGAATCACGGGCGAGACCGAGCCCTTTAAATACATTACCGCCGAGGTACCGGCCGGGCTCAAAGACTTAGCCGGCAATGAACACGCTGGCGCCACCAT
>JAFYUT010000025.1 GCA_017549485.1 Akkermansia sp. | reverse complement strand
TGGTTCGGTTTTTGCTTTGCCTTGATTTTCAATACCCACGCGCACTTAGACATTGCTCGCTCGCAAGCCCTGCCACCGCCCCGCCGGGCGCAAAAGGGCACCAAAAGGCAAAAAAACTACTTGTCTCGGCGAAGCTTCAGCGGAGACGGAAGCATGCCTACCCGTCACGGCGTAGAAAGGAGGGAGCAAGCCCTAACTCGAAGCCGGAAGCCCCTTTTTCTAAGCGCGAATTCATGTCAGGGTCACTAAAGAAGTCGCGAATCTACAATCTGTTGATACTGTGAGCTTCCGTCTTCGCCCTGCGTGCTACGCCGTGACTAGTAGGCGATTTTGAGGGAATGGCGGCTCTGTGATAAGTAAAGATGTTTCGAACTGGCAAGCTACACAGAATCAGCGGTTTAAGCACCAATTTTCTCTGAATGCCAACCTAAAATGAAACATCGCTTGCAAGGGAATAAACGGGCTCTCTGTTTTCGCCAAGGCTACGTCGAGACAGGTTGCAGGCAATAGACGGGAGCTGGATCTGATTATTTTCAGATGTTTTCCATTGATTGATTTTTGTTGCTCTTAGGATTTAATGGCGGTACAGTGTTATCACATCGTTGCACATAGGCATGAGCCAATACCTTTCCGACAGAAGTAATACTAAAACAGCAACTTAGTTTTTCCCACCAATCTTTTAATTTTAAAAGATTAGGGTGTTTTTCCCATTCAGAAATAAATACATCATTTATTTCTTCTCTAATTTTCGAATCAGAGGAATATAATTTGAAAATCGATTTGATAGCATTTTTTTGCTCGGAAGAAAGATGAATATTATAATTAACACCATTTATGCTTTGTACAAAATAAAGCGAATTAACCTCATTGATATCTCTAACATTTACCCTCACATAATTGGGATTCAAAGGATTATCAACCATAATTAGAGAAAAAGGTAGATTTTGTTCTTGCAAAATCGCTTCAACTTTATGATATTCCTCTGAATCTTTACATATTCCTACATCTATAAGTCCAGACAACCTGTCTGAATATAAATCTTTTATTGTTTTAAAACTCGAAAATTGACTAATGCGTATTGCATCTAAAATATCTAATTCCTCTATCCATTCCTCATCATCTGGTAATACTGTGTACATTATTTTTCCAAATAAATTATCGAGTATAATCAAAGCTCGTTTAATATCCGAAGCTATAGGTATGAAACTATTAACTGAATACACAACAGTTAATCCTAATAAGGCTTCGTCAGAAATGTCTTCAATTATTTCTACAGCCCGATGAATGCCAGTCCTAACATGCCTGTCATTCCCTTTCTCTATTCTATGCACCAGCAGTTCTGAAAGCAAATCATAATCAATGGCTCGCTCGGATGCAGCCGCAGATTTTTGAGCATCTACCAACAACAATTGAAAACTTGGATCAGCAAACGCTTTAAATCCATCTTTTATGACTTCCAATTTCCGAATAAGTCTGTTTTCCAGTTCTTTTACTCTTTCATTAGCAACACGTAGAGCTTCTTCCGTGAAATCCTTTTTTGCGATGCAATACTTTTCATCATATATTTCTCTTGCTCGCTTTTCATCAATACCTTGATGTATTGTGAGCTGTTGGATTTGGTACTGCTGAGAATTATCTCCTGCTTTCTGAATTTCCATTTTTTATAACACTCCCTATTTGTACTTGTTTAGTATTATCTCCTCCCTTTTGAGTTTGTGAAATCTTATTCTTTATTCCAAGTTTGTATCCAATTGGAGCACCAATAATCCCGCCTAATAGCAACGAAATTATTTCTGAACCTATGCCATCAAATATCCATTCCATATAATCATTGTTTTATAATAAATATTATATCAGCCAAACTCTTGTAGCTATTACCTTTGAAAGTAAAATTAATTTCTCTCAATGAGTTCGTGTTAAAATTATCAAGATAATTCTTTACTTTAGGTTCAATCAAAGAAAACGCTCGCTTCATTTTCCATGATTCGTTTATGTTTGATGAATCAACTAGAATGACAAATAGTCTATTCTCAGCACCAAAGCGCATTTCACCTTGATGAGAATATAGCCAAGTCATTAGTTCCAGCTCATTACTTTGGGCATCTGAAATAACTTCTTTCCTTTTATTTTTTAGTTCATCAATAATATCGGTCTGCCCAATTTCTTCCAGCTTCTCTGTTAAAGTATAAAGCTGCTGTGCGTCAGATTGCGTACAATCTACAGTTATACCTAGAACTTTAGCTTTTTGTTTAAGCCAAGTAAGTTCTCGTTTACCCAGTTTTACCTTCAGCTTTTCTTCCATATATTGGCTTGGGAAGAAAGTGACTTTCAAATCTATAGGGTTATGGTTTAAGAAAAAATCAACACTCTTTATTTCGCCTACGGCAGAAATGACGTTTTCATGTCGCTTAAACAAAGACTCAATGAGATAGGATGTCCAGTTATTGTACCAACTTGTTTGAACGTAATTCCATGCGTTTTCTGCAATTTCACTTTGCTTGTTTAGTAATTCATCATAAGAGCTAATGATTTTTACATATCTGCTCACAAGATGTTTATCCAATGAATTATTTTGATCTCCACCCCAAGCATAGTGATGAACTTTATACAAATCCTCTTTCAATGAGTTTTCATCTATTCCCATTGCGCTGTACCATTCATGATTCCTTTCATTCAAGAAAATATCAAGTAATTGCATAGCGTTAGGCATAAGCTCTAATAACTCAAATAATTCAATGTTTTGCGCCGCAATTTTAGAAGAACGTAAAGTTATACGATTATTTTCAAGAAATTTCTTAATTTGCTTTCCTCTGCAAACAGCACGAACCTTAAGCCACAACAAACCATTTGCATTATTATTGAATGCGTAGAGATTCTGGCTCTTAAACTCTTTATCCCATTTTTCAAAACTAGTCATGACATTTAATTAGTTAATTGTACATACTAAAAGAATTTCACTACTGCCAGCGACGCTACCTTTTCCGCCTCGGCCAGAATGGTAGGTCTTCCTTTCAACTTTTACTTTGCGAAACGGTTCTATTAAACCGATCATGGTGTTAATATCAGGGAAACTACGATCATTATAGCTGACCAACCAAGTCGGTATGTGATTGGCTCGTTCAAACATTAGTTGCAAATTCGATACAGCTTCGCTTTTTTTGTCATATCCACTATATCTTTTTGGTTCATATCGCTTAGTTCCATTTATAAACTGTTTATCTTTCCAATATTCTACATAAGTTTCAAGCAAATGATAGAATGACTGATAATCGGCGTGACTATTGCAATATGGAGGATCAAAATACACCAAATCTATATTATTTAGCGTAGGGAGTAAATCAAGTATATTATTATTATAGCTTATATTATCCTTTAAATTATGAAATACTGCAGCATTATATTCTGGCAATAAGTCCAAAAAAATATCTTTTAATGGACGAATCAAGCTGCGATTCCGTTTAATTCGAGCGGGATCTGCGGCATAAATCAAAGCTTGTGTGTGTGCAAAATGTCCCATTGTTACTTTTCGGGTCATACTTCTACACATTATTGTTAAAGCCAAGGCTTGTTTGTATGGGGTGCTAAGTTTATGTACATTGCTCCGAAAACGATCAGCAAATGCTGCTTCTTCAGAGATAAAGAATAAATCCGCATACAATCTTTCTATTAAGTCGAATTCGTGAGGCTTATCGTTGTTTGAAAATAAAAGTTCTAAATCAAACTCGTCTAACGTATCGCTAGTATTTTCTATAAGAGCCTTTCCGATTAAATGGTTAAAGCTAAGAAAATCATTTGTGATAACCTTCTTTCCTAATTGCTTAAACATATAAGCAATAGACTGAGAACCAGAAAATGCATCCAAAACCGTAGTAACATCATCAGGTATAAATTGCGCTATCCACCCTCTGTGTATATGCTTGGCGCCCAAATATTGAGGTTCTGGAAATTTGTAATCTAAATATTTTGTTTCTTCAAATAGCATAGCAATTTATTTGTCTGATGTATTTTTTGCGGAAAAGATTGTTATATTGAGCTTTTGTCTAGGTTTAGCAACATCCATGAATGATACGTATGGATTGTTGCGGAAGATGGAAGAAATATACGAGTTTGTTGCTTTTCTAATACTCGCCCGCTGCGCGCATTATAGCATTTCTTCACAACACTTTCAAGCGTGAAGGGGTGACTTTTTTTGTTTTTGTTAATTTGCGCGAATGCTGTATTTCATTTTTCCCTCCCTCTTTCAAGCGATGTGACAGCCTAATGTGTAGTGGGACATTTTTCACAAAACACTTCTATCCAATACATTACAAATCTTTCCATATTTGCTTGGGCTGAACGTAGGAAAAATGAAAACCGCGAATTCCGGGTGCAAATTTCCCACGCTGATGGCTCGTTAATTCCATAAAAAAGGCACCCAATCGGGTGCCTTTTTTATGGAGCAATTCCGGGGCTTCTCACACCCCTGCCCCGTTGCAGTAAGCATGCCATGGTTCCCATGCCGTAGCGCAGGCAAAGTTACCGATGCTGCGGCAGAATTTGAAAAAGTAAGGCTCAGGATTAGTGCTGTTCAGAAATCAGCTCGATAAAATCGGGAGCCAGTTTTCTCATGAAGTAAATAGCCCCGGGAGTTGCGGGATGATTATCGTCTCTGTACAACACTTCTCCTTCGGCATAGGACACATAATCGCCATCAGCGTTTGCTGTTTTATCGAACCGGAGCACACGGCATAAGCCTTCTCGTTCTACAGTAAAGAGCATGTTACGGTTTTGATTATGCCGTTTCAGGTAACGCTCCCGAGGACAAATGAAAGGAAGTATATTTTCTTCGGGGTTGCGGTTGTGACGGATACACCATTTCCCGTAAGTACGGGGATTTGTCTCAAAATCCGGGATCTGGTCCACAAAGATAACAGATTTCCCGATAGCCTGCATTTGGCGGCAGAACTCGCGGAGAGATTCTGTTTGGGCTTTCGGCGAAGAATCTGCTTTTTTCTTGTCCCAGTCTGTCTTATTCAGCACGCAGCGCTGATACCAACGGTGAACGATGACAACGTACTTGAGCTCCGGTTGGGAGTTAAGCCAGTTGATGAGAGCTTGCATCTTCTTTCTCGTGCAGTAATAGGAGGGGCCTGATTGTACCTCATAATTCCAGAAAGGGGAGATGACGGTGGGGAGATAGATGCCCGCCTGTCCGTGTTCCCGGCAGACGACATCAAATCCCGGGAACATGCTGCCTGCGTGGCTATCTCCCATCATGACGAAATTGGGTGTTTTGGAGGAGTCCCCGAGGAAGAAGATAGGAGATTTGGGAAGATTTGCCGGTTGACGCGTATCACACATGGTAAACCATCCGGGCCAGTAATTAAGCTGTTCAGCATCGTAATTTCTCAGCAAATCCGGAGAATCTGCAAGTTTCCAATCCGGGTAGGATTTGATAATCTGTTCTTCCCTTTCATCGGCAATCCAATCGCTGATGATGGTTGTCTTTTTGGAAAGAACGCAAAGCAGCATCGTAACTACATACAAAGAAACCCAAACCTTCCAACGAAAACGTCTGGTTTCAATGTATCGCCAGAACAACCACCCCAATATGGCAGTGATACCCAGCATGGCGGCATATTCGCCCAAGGTCGGAGGAACGACAATCCAACTCTTGTAGAAGGTGAATACGGGCATGTGGACGAGATAGAGAGAGAAAGATACGGCGCCAATACCCAGTAGCACTTTGTTGCTTAATACGAATTCCAGCTGACTGTTTCCGGCATAGCCTATAATGAGCATGGTGCCAAGTACAACGAGGATTTCTGCATGAGGCAGGTAAAATGCGGTGCTGATACCGGCCAAGCCCACCAACACAAGCAGATTCTGTACCCATTTGATTTTTGTCGGGGGAAGTAGAATAACAAGCCCGCCGGCAAGAATCTCCCACAGTCGGGGGAGCGTTTCGTAGTGTGTCGGCTCTCCCACACCTTCAGAGATGTTAATCCCGGTACAAGAAACCAGCAGGCTCTGGACATCTGCCCTGAATTTCCAGATAAGGGATAAAACACCGATAACGACAAGCCATGTGATGATAGCCTTGCGCGAAATTCGTTTGCAGATGAGGGTTCCGATAGCAAAGAACAAATAAGCCTGAAGGGTGATGCCGATATACCACGTGTGGAGCAGCGGGTTCTGGGAGGCCGTTGTATCGAAATAGTCTGACATTACCTTGTTGAGGTGATTATTGGACAAGCCGAACAAGGCATAGCGCCCCAGGCGGCCCGTAGCCTCCAGCATGGTTTTATCCAGAAAGTAAATGCTGACAAGTACCGTCAGCAGTACCGCGATACTGAGAGAGGGGAGAATTCGTTCGGCTTTCTTCAGCGCGAAAACTCCTGCGCTTTTCAGGGTGCCATCCTGTCTGCCGGCTCCCAGAAAAAGAAAATACCCCGTGATGACCAAAAAGATATCTACACCGTAATAGCAATTAGGGAATACGGCAGGACAAAGATGAAATAGAATTACCAGCATAATGGCAATTCCGCGTAAACCACCTATATGAGAAAGAAATTGTTTTGAACTCATGAAACAGATGTAGTAATATGTGTGATGAAAGATGCGAATTTGTTGCACCGAAACGTGTTCGCAATGGTTGGATGAGAAATGCTCACCTGCCTTATCAGTCTAACGCTTTGCTGTTGCAATGTCCAGCCTAAAGTTAGAGTATTCATTTTTTGTTTCCGGAATCAGGGATAGCTAAAGAGTTTACTCATGATATATTCATGCACTCATTTTCAAAAACTTACGCTTACTGCAGCCTGATACCGCCTACACAAATACTACCGTTAAAGCTTTGGATTCAAATACTATACACCCACTCCCCACCCCTGCCCCATTGCAGTAAGCATGCCATGGTTCTCATGCCGCAGCGCAGGCAAAGTTGACGATGGCGGTATGGCAACTCGTATCCTCGTACAAAAGAAGTCCCCCTTTATCTAAGGGGGACTTCCTGTACCACGGGCGAAAAAATTCGGCGGCTCAGTTCTTATGAGCAGCCATCCATTTGTTCAATTCCTTCAAGAATCGATCCATCGTGTGACCAACCATATCAATGGAGCCTTCGGCAATGTATTCATCCTTATTGGAATAGGCTACAACCAAATCTCCCCCACCAACAACACCGGAGAAGGCTTCCTCATCCGGTTGATACACCATAATGGGACACTTGAGCCCCAGCCATTTGACAATGTACTTTTTCACATGCTTCAGGTTGGCACCGTCTTCCACGGCCAGTATCGTCTGTACATTCTTTTTCTTCTGAATTTGCTGCAAAATTTTGGCTACGCCCCCCTTTTTGAAAGCATTGGCAACTTCCTTGAGGTCTTCACCACCGTCGCATAAATTATCCACATGTAAATCAGTAAACACGACAAGCACAAAAACCTCTGCCTTTGTATTCACCTTGCCGGAAATCTTCTTCATGTTTTTGATACATCTGAGGATTTTGGTATCTTCGGCTTCACTTGCTGCATCCGAAGAGGCCGTTACCGTTTCCTCTGCCATGGCGCAGGGGACAAATCCGGCGCACATGAATGCGACCACCAAGGTGTATAATAGATATAAATATTTCATCGCTAGGTATAGTATCTGAACGTAGAGCGCATGTCAAGCGGTTTCAAAAACAGAACCAAAACACCATTGCCCGGTGACGAGCAATGGTGTTGATTTTATATGAAAAAAACAACGCTTTACTTGCGCCCGAGCAAGTCTTACTTGCGACGGCGACGTGCAGCCATGCCGGCAAGGGCAAGCAAAGAACTCGTTTCCACTCGACTCGGAATGCTGAGAGACCTGCTCCTAAGCTGCTGTGTCAAATATGCAAAATTTCAGGTAAGGGCGCAAGTTAAAAATCGCTCAATGATTACCTAACAATTTTATTCTCATGTTAGAGGGCTGATGGGGAATACTTCCTTGCGGAGGAGGATTGGATGTGTTAGGCTGTAAATCTAACACAAGACAGCGGCTGAGAGAGAGAAAGTATTATACAATTATTTCAGTATCTCTATGTATCGCGGATTTTTCTTTACGATGCCTTATCATGGGTATAGAATAAGCAAATAATCAGTACGGATATGAAGATACAATCTTGCACGGCAAAGTTCTTGAAGTACCCTGCACTGGCGACGCTGGCGGCGGTGGCAGGGGCGGCGATGGCAAGCGAACAAGCGGCGCAGAAACCGGCGCCGCCTGCAGAAAATCAGGGGACCACAGCACCGAGCCCCAAGCAAGCACCCCAGCCCTATGCGGGTATTGTAGCCCCGGATACTCGGGAGGCGGAGCCGGAAGAAGAGGAGCCGGAGATTTTGGGCGGGGATATAGCCTATTGCCCCACCGAGGAAGAGGGTGACGCGGCCCTACCGGCATCACCGGATGAGGATGTGCCGGTACCGCAGTATTTCCTCGGAGAAATTGCTCCGGACGCGATAGAAGAAGTCCCCCAAAAATAAAGCCCTCGCCACCCTCATTCCGCAAGATGCCTGCGGGGGGTGTCCCTTGTCGGTCGGAATAAGCAGCACGGTGCCCCGCCCCGTCCCGCAAAAAAGGTTTCCGTTTTTTTGCCGACGCGTGGCGGGGGGAACGGCCGGTTCATTTCTCTTTGGGCGGCTCTTGCGGGGGTGTGTTGGCGGCATGGCGCTTGTAGGCAGAATGCGCCCTGCACCACCGTATCAGGGTGCGCACGGATACGATGCTGATGCACACCACCAGAATGAGGGAGCTGATATCTTTGCCATGGGTGAGGGGCCATGACTCTGCCAAGAAAAAGCGCCGCAGCAGATAGATGGACGCAAAGAATAACAGCACCACAGCCAGCGGTGCATAACCGAGCTCAGGGCGTTGGGGTGCCGTGTCGGTAGCCGCAACGGTGTCGGGAGGTGCTGCGGGCAGATGCCGACGCATGCGAGACTCCCAACTGCGCACGTTTTCCACAAACAAAAAGCCCACCGGCAACAGGCTCACCCCTCGCTTGCCGTGGTGCTCATCATACCCCAGAATGATATCCCCGCGGCCGTTGCGGTGCTCCCGCACCTCCTTAATCATATCATCCGCCAAGGGAAATTGGCGGCAGGTGGGGCGCCGCAAAAAGGTGGATGGGCGCAACACGAGTGCCCGCTGAGTGGTGAGCACGTACACGGTGCGGCGGTCATTTTCGCGCTCCCACCACGGGCTGATGATGAACCCTATCCCGATGAGATAGAATGGGAGAAACAAGGCGAAGAAAAGGCAGAACGGGAGCAGGTGCTCCAGGAATTCGGCCGCATCTAAATGCGTGACGACCATGCCGCCGATGAGGCCGAACAGAAAAACATTCCACAGTGTGGCAAAGAACATGCGGTAGGCATAGCCCGGTTTCCACAGGGAGGTGGCGGGCTTGCCGACCAGCAGCAGGGACTCGCCGGGGGAGAGCTCTTGCTCCACCCACGCACGGTCTTGCAAGGGTAACTCGGTATCACTCAATTTGATATTATCGGGGGGCATCTGCATGGTTCACGGGGGGAGAATTCGGGGCGGGAGAGGCCGGAAATGAGGGGGAATTTTAAGGGAAAAGCAAGCTCTCTTACATGGCGGCGGGCTCACTCATTTTTGAACAAGTGTTTGAGTGTCACGATAAAGAAGACAATGCTCATGATCAAAGCAACAAAAGAGAGCACCCAATCTGCACTTTGAATAAAGGCATAGGTAAACGTGGCAAAAAGAATGGAGGTGGCAATGGCTTTCATGAGCGGTGAGTATATTCGGTGTATCTGTTGCGGGTATTATAGCAATTACCCCAATTTATTCAAGCCCGTAGTGCCGGTATAGCATTCGGTAAATCTCTTTTGCGGCGAAAGCCGCCACTATTCTTCAATTCAGAAAGTCAGCGCAGCTGTCGCTGCGGAGTGATTGCGTTTTTTAATCCTCGCCTATACGGCTCGTCAGTGAAACTTCCGGTAACCCGTCAGTGAAACTTCGCAGTGCTCAATGAAACTTCCGGCTACGCCGTCAATGAAACTTCGCGGCATTCGCCGCTCAATGATTTTTTATCAGCAGAGGCGTAATTATTTATCGACCGTTATATTCTGTATAAATGCAAGGAACAAGGACACCGACTCTTGGGCGGAGGCCGGGTATATGTGCAGTTGCCCCGCAAGGCACAGGCAGAAGGCGTTGGTGCGGGTGCCCATCAGCACGCCATCGAGAGGTACCGCATGTTGTTCGCAGATAGCCGCTATCTCCCTGTCCCGAAGGTAAAAGGTATCGAACGTCCACAAATGAAGCAGCCACTCGGCATCGGAAATCGGTTTGACATAGCAATCCCAATCACGCTCTGCATCCTCATAATTACCGGCAACGGAGCCCACCGCATCACCGGGAGAGCCGTCCAAGCGCGCGAGAATGGCCCCCACCACCTGCCCAGCCGAAAGATGACAAGAGCAACACGTACCATCTACTTCACGCGCAGGCAAAGCAGCTTCAATCGCAAGGCGTCTGCACTCCGGCATGTTCACACCCTCTGCCCCAAGCATCAGTATGGCGCAGATGAACGCAAAAAATGCCAGTTCAAAACACCCGAAACTCAGATACCCCCACTCTGAGGGGAGAAAAATCACCCCCAACACACCTACCGCTATCAGGCCCAGATTTACCCCATAAACAGCCTTGCGATTCAGCATAGGGCGCTGCACCCACCACCACACCGCATTAACAATAATCGGAATAAAAAGGGAAATATCATACACCGATTCCCCGGATAACAACAACAGCAAGCAACCGGCCATCAGCAGCAGAACAAGGCCGCCCAACACAAAATATCTTTTCTTTGAGGATATATACATTGACAATCAGAACACGGCTCACTCCTCCTGCAGCGACTTCAACTCCGGCAAGCGGCAGCTGATTTCATGGCAAATGGCAAGCACGCGCTCTCTTTCAGATTCCGCAAACTGCAACAGGCGGCACCTGTAACCATAGGCATCGGTGAGGTAAAGCTCCAGTTTGGGGGCGCTCCCGCCATGGTCATCGTGGCTCATAATTGTAACGCGCTTCAGAATAAGGCGACTGTTGCGCCCCGTCACGATGCAGCGGGTACGCTTGAACCCCAGAAGTTCCTGCCGTATCACAACGGCATTACCTTGAATCACCAAATATTTTTTACCCCACCAAAAATACAATGCCATGACGATGAAAGTCACGGTAGGCAGCGCCAACATGACCAATACCAACAGACGATACACAAATACCTCGGCATCATCAGCCCACCCACGGCAACAAGCCACCCAAAAAGCCAGCAACAGCCCCGCAATGCCGGAGCACAGCACTTTCAGCCAAACCGCTATGGGCTCCCGCAGGTCTATATTCTCTTGTTCGTTATGTTTCATGGTGGTTACACAGTGCAAGGCATTATAGCAATTTCCACCGGCAGATGCAAGCGCAGCGGGCGGGCTGTTATATTTTACAGCCGAGATTTCCATTTTTACACAACAGCGTCCTACTTTAAGCTTGAAAATAGATAGTTACGTGATATGTTGATAATTGAATCGCAAATCAACATGCGTACTCCGTATATGCATAAGCTTATCCATCGGCTTTTGGGCATACTCATTGCCACTGTCGGCCATTGGCTCCGCTTCACCTGTACCGGCAAGAAAAGCGGATTGGGGAAGAGCCCGGTAAATTGGAGACTAGCCGCACAAACAGCATGGCTACTGATACCGTCTGCGTATGGCAGCGATGCCGCAGCAGGCGTTATAGAACGCTACGCTGGCCCCCATGCTCAAGTCACATTCGAAGCACTGCCCGGCGGTAGTGAGCATGAGTTTGAGGCCGAGTCGAAGAACGGTCAACTCGTTGTGCGGGGCAACACCCCCATTGCCCAATGCCGTGGTTTTTACACGGCGGTGAGGCATTGTGGGCGTGGTATTTGCAGTTGGAGTGGCCGCAGATTTCACCCCGGCCACTGGGACGCAGGCCTGCACCTGAAAGGGGACACACCGTTTCCTTTGCGTTATTATCTGAATGTCGTTACTTTCGGCTACTCCACCGCGTTTTGGGATTGGCCGCGCTGGGAGCAAGAAATTGACCGGATGGCCCTGCACGGCATCAACGCTCCCCTTGCCCTCACCGCACAAGAGGCCATCATGGCGCGAGTATACCGCCGCATGGGCTTGAGCGAAGATGAGATTGCTCACTCCTTCACCGGACCGGCCCACTTGCCATGGCTGCGCATGGGCAATATCTCCGGCACAGACGCCCCGCTCCCCAACGGCTGGCATACAAACCAAGTAGCCCTGCAACACCGCATTTTGACACGTATGCGAGAACTCGGCATGCAGCCTATATGCCCGGGATTCTCAGGGGTAGTCTCAGCCGCATGGGTACGCCACCATCCCCATGCGGAGGTGTTGCAACTGCACTGGGGCGGGCAACAACGATTTAAAACCTACCTACTGCATGCACAAAGCCCGGAGTTTGAGCGCATGCAAAAAATGTTTATTGAAGAATGGGAATGTGAGTTCGGCCCCTGCACATACTACCTCATTGATAGTTTCAACGAAATGCCGGTACCACAAGACTTGGACCTTGCAGCCTATGGTGAAGCCGTACACAAAAGCTTGCAGGCAGCCCACCCCGGGGCGATATGGGTCATGCAAGGGTGGATGTTCGGCTACCAGAGAGACATCTGGACTCCCACGCGCCTGCAAGATCTGCTCAGCCGCATACCGAACCAACGCATTATTCTGCTGGATTTGGCAGCAGACTACACCCGCCTGCTCTGGAAACAACCCGCCAACAGTGAATTTTACAACGGATTTTTCGGTAAACCATGGGTGCTCAGCTACATCCCCAATATGGGAGGCAAAACAGCCTACACCGGCGTGCTGGAGTTTTATGCCAAGTACCACACCTCCATCTTAAACAGACCTCCGCAGCAGCACCCCATCGGGTTCGGTTTTGCCCCGGAGGGGCTGGAAAATAATGAAGTGATCTATGAGTTATTAAGCGATGCTGCATGGACACCGCAGGGAATTGACCTGCATCCTTGGCTGGAGAATTACAGCCGTTGCCGCTTCGGCAGCTGCCCGCCCGCCATCATGAGCTACTGGCAAGCCCTGCTGCGCGGCCCCTACGGGAGTTTCACCGACCACCCGCGCTTTGCATGGCAAGGACGCAGTGGGCGCGTACGAAACACCGTCTGTACCCAAGAAATTCTCGCAGCCTTACACCACCTCGCCTCCTGCTACGATGAACTGCACCACAGCCCTCTTTATCTGGCTGATTTACGAGAGCTGGGTGCCATCTGGTTGGGCAGCCACGAACCGGCTCCGGATTTCGAGCTGATGGATGCTTTGCTGGCAGGACACCCGCTGCACCGTTTGGACCGCTGGCTGGCCATGGCGAGAGCCCACGGTACCACCCCGGCAGAATCCGATTATTACGAGCAAAGCGCGCGCCGCATCATCACCACTTGGGGGCCGGGAGTTGAAGATTATGCTGCAAAATTGTGGAGCGGGCTCATACGCGATTACTACGCCCCACGCTACCACATGGAACAAAACGGCGCCACGCCCACCCAGCTGGAAACTTGGGAAAACAACTGGGTAGAGAAACAACACGGCACCTCCCCTGCTCCGGATGCGGAGGCAGCCTTAATCCATCTGCTGCGTATGCTCAATGCCACACACCAACCGCAGGCGAAATAAAAGTCACCAGCCAAAGATAAGAGAAAAGCCTCCTGCACCACTAAAGAATCAGCCCGGCACAATGATGTGCCGGGCTGTATGAAAAGAGTTAGGTGCCGTGGCCCGGTTCAGAACTCCCAGGCGCAACGGCAGTGCGACGCCTCCGTAGGCTTTGTGGACTACACAACCCGCGCTAACGTAGAAAGCGCAGAAAAAGGAGCCCCGGGGCTGGAGCTGGGTGCAGGGATTTCCGTACCCGTCGGCACCGGCAGCATTTTTACCGATGGTGCAGTAGAACTGAGAAACGACTATACTAACTTTAACGCAACGGTGGGTTACCGCATTCAGTTCTAAGCCCCCTGCCCCACAGTTTACAATAAATCAGCCGCTGCTTCAGAAATGAGGCAGCGGCTTTTTACGGGACACAGCAAGAGCCCCGGCAAAACGATTAGAGGGCGCCGGAACATTAACGAGCTTGAGTCAGCTCACGAATGACGGATTGGGCGGCGAGGGCGATATCGTCTTGCTGAAGCAACCACGATACGATAACCACCCGACGAGCCCCGGCTTGCAAAACCTCGGGCAAGGTTGTAGCATTAATCCCCCCGATACAGAACAAGGGCATATCACCCACAGCCAGCTGAGCAGCGGCAATATCTGCCAAACCGATGGACTTGCGCCCCGGCTTGGTACCGGTGGGGAACAACGGCCCGAACCCGATATAGTCTGCCCCCTCTTGACGTGCCTGCCGGGCTTGCTCCAAACTGTGAGTCGAACGCCCCACCAACACGCCGGGGCCCACAATCTGGCGCACCTCTGCAAGGCTACCGCCATCTTGCCCTACATGAACGGCATCGGCCCCGATTTCGGCAGCCATTAGCGGGTAATCATTCAGCACGAATAAGGCCCCGCGGCAACGGCAGATAGCCTGCATCTCAACCGCCCACTCTTTCACTTGGGGTAGAGCTTTGCCTTTGGCCCGCAATTGAATGATTCTTACGCCACCGTCAATCAACGCATGGGTACGAGCTGAGACTTGCTGCGGCTCTGTATAGCCCATATCAACAATGCCGTATAAATGACACTTTCGGAGGAGGTGTTTCATGAGACAACTTTGCCATAAAACCAGCCCTGCTACAAGACAAAACGCACATATTCGGTTCTCATGACGTAGTTATGACTTGCGAACGGGAAGCCGCAAAACTATGATGGGGACATCATGGAAACGTTGGTATCTAGTGGCATCATTGAGTCTTATTTCAATAAACTGCAGAGCAATCTTGTGCTGGACGCCGCCATTGTAGGCGGTGGGCCTTCGGGCATTGTTGCAGCATATTACTTGGCCAAGGCGGGGCACAAAGTAGCACTGTTTGACCGCAAGCTTTCCCCCGGCGGCGGCATGTGGGGTGGTGCCATGATGTTCAACGATATTGTGGTACAAGAGGAGGCCATGCCCATTGTACGCGAGCTGGGGCTCACCCATAAGCCCTACCGAGACGGCACGTATATCATCGACTCGGTACACGCTACGGCAGGCTTGTTGTATAAGGCCACGCAGGCAGGCGCCACCGTCTTCAACTGCTATTCGGTAGAGGACGTAGTGTACAAGCAAGGGCGTGTAGGGGGTGTGGTTGTTAACTGGACCCCGGTATTGAGAGAGGGGCTCCATGTAGACCCGCTTACCATCATTGCCAAGACAGTGCTGGACGGCACGGGCCATGATTGCGAAATCGCCAAGACGGTTGCACGTAAAAACGGTGTAAAGCTCAATACCCCCACGGGTGGCGTAGTCGGCGAAATGAGCATGGATGCCGCAGAGGGCGAGCGCTCCACCATCGACAACACCAAGGAGATTTATCCCGGGCTCTTTGTTTCGGGCATGGCTGCCAATGGTGTAAGCGGCAGTTTCCGCATGGGGCCGATTTTCGGTGGCATGCTGATGAGTGGCAAAAAAGCTGCCGAGCTGATGGGAGCCGCTATCTCTGCGTAAGCACCTGCTCCATTATCAGGGGCTCAGCTGCGGGAGGAAAACTCCACCACGCAACATACCGTTCCCTCTACGGACAAGACGACATAAACCGTATCAGAGCCGTAGATAACGGAGGGAGAAATCAAGCTGCCGGGCATGACGGGACGCTTGTACTCTACTCTTAAGCCGCTTACCTGAAAGGCCTCCGGCAGATACTCCAGCGCCATACGGATGTACTGCGCGTTGTTGACGTGGTTGTTGTAATCAATATCGTTTCTCTGCACTCTGAATGGCTCCGGGTGCGTCAGCGGGGCATCCGGCAACGCAATTTTGCGTGAGCCATACGTCATATCCAGACGAGGCGGAAATTCCAGCGCCGCCTGTCGTTCTTTGGGGATTCGGCTCAGGCGCCCGGTTTCAAGGTTTGCAAAGGCCGCAATTACCCAGCTTTTATAGCAGGGGTTGCCCTGCGCATCGTAAATGGCCGTGTTGCGGTAACCGAATGAGCCCTGCATATCGTAAACGTAAGAGGAACAGGTGAGTTTTTCTTTTAACGAGGGTACACGCACCACCTCAAACTGACGAAAATTCACCACTGGGGTGACGTGATTGGCTGCCAGCCATTCGCAAAAAGCAGCATCCTCCATAAAGGAGAGTACCGAGCAATCCTGCATCCATTGCAGGGCAGAAAACAGCTTCATTTGCCCGTTGCGGTCGGTCTTGCTGGCAGATACGATATTGTGATAGGTAAGTATTTTCATTTTGAGAAAGTGCTGATAACCATGCTGAGATCGGCCCCCGTTAAACCGAGCCTCCCCTTGCGGGTATTATAGCAATTTGTACCGCCTGATACAAGGATGAAGCATGGTGAATCCTTGTTAAAAAATGGCAGTTGCCCATTCGCCCCACAATAAGCGCACGAGAACAAAAATGCCCCACCAAGGCACACATCCGCGGCTATGCACCCTATCTTTTATCAGAATGATTCTAAAAAAGTGTGACAACAAGAAAGTCTGCGCTTGCGTTGAGGGAAGGAATCCGCTACAATGTGAGCGAAGCGCGGGAGCCATCATCGCGCCAAGCATTCAACAACACACGCCTCACAGAAGATGATTAAGGTAGCCATCGTAGGATACGGTAATATCGGTAAGTACTCAGTGGATGCACTGCGTGCCGCACCGGATATGGAGTTAGTAGGCATTGTACGCCGCGCGGGGAGCGCCCCTGTACATGGAATCAAAACCGTGACCGACATCGACGAGCTCGGGCAAGTGGATGTGGCACTGCTCTGCACCCCCACGCGCAGTGTAGAAGAGACCGCCCTGCCCCTGTTGGCTAAAGGTATCAACACGGTAGACAGCTATGATATTCACGGCGGCATTGTAGACCTGCGTCGTTCCCTCGGCAAGCAGGCACAGGCCAACAACGCCGTGGCCGTTATCTCCGCCGGTTGGGACCCGGGCTCAGACTCCGTGATGCGCACCATGATGCTGGCCATGGCCCCCAAGGGTATCACCTACACCAACTTCGGGCCCGGCATGAGCATGGGGCACAGCGTGGTAGCTCGCTCCAAGGCCGGTGTTAAAGATGCGCTTTCCCTCACCATCCCCACGGGGTCCGGTGTACACCGCCGCATGGTATACGTGCAGTTGGAGGACGGTGCCGACTTTGCCGAGGTAGAGGCCGCCATTAAGGCAGATGATTATTTCTGCCACGATGATACCCACGTGCAGCAGGTACCGGATATTGATGCACTGCGCGACATGGGCCACGGCGTATACATGGAGCGCAAGGGTGTATCCGGCACCACGCAGAACCAAATCTTCAAGTTTGAGATGCGCATTAACAACCCTGCCCTTACAGCGCAGGTAATGGTATGCGCCGCCCGCGCCAGCATGCGCTTGGCCGCAGGTTGCTACACGCTGCCGGAGATTCCGCCCATGGATTTCTGCCCCGGTGACCGCGAGACGCTCATTGCCCAACTTGTGTAAACGCGCCGCAAACAACACACCTTTCAAGCGGGATAAGGATGACGCCTTATCCCGTTTTGTTAAAAAGGGGGAGAGGGGACGACTACGCTCTACCGCTGCGTTTCAAAAAGGGCATCCAAGGCGGTGTTGCTGATAGCCCCGTTTCCCGCACGGCCGGAATCCCCTTGCTGCTCCCATGGAGCAAGCCCACTGATGGGCTGCATATAGACCGGCTGCCGATTCTTTTTGAGATAAGGCGCAACACTTGCCTTGGCGGGGGTATTGAGGCTATCCGCTTTATGAGGCAACATGACCACATACACCTTTTGCCACATGTGGGGCGGCACCGCGGCCGCATTGTCATAGCATTGCCCGCCAATAACATAACGGTAGCTGCTGCCATGCGGGATAATGGACAATACCATGGCAGCCCACTCTCCTGATACCTCCGTACGCTGAGGAAACCAGGCGCGGTACTCAAACTGCTGCGCCGGTGTATACGCTGACGCCGGAATACGGAAAGCAACATCTGCCGCAGCATCCCGATTCTTCTCAAAGTAGTGATAGCCCCCTGCTGTGCCTAAGTAATCTATGCCACGGTACATAGAATCCGGCACTACCATATCATACAAGGCCTGCGGCAGGGAGTAAGTCTTTACCTCTTGGCTGCAAGCACACAGCCCCACCGCCATCAAAAGGCCTGACACATAATATCGGACTTTCATCATCATACCTAAGGCTACACACTAAGCCTGAATGTGAGGGTAATCTTGCAACACCCGCTCGGGGATATACTCAAAACCGTCGCGGACAAACACTTCTGTACCATCCGTCGACTGTTGGTTCTGCCACAACAAGAGACTGATTAAGCCTTTATCATGCTTCACCAACTTCATATCGGCCAAGGCCTCCACCGGCACCTCTAACTCAATCTCTCGGTTGGGGGTGTGATAAATAACGGCACGTTGGTTGGTAAAAACATAGAGGGTACGGCTACGCATGAACCCGTGAAACATGGGCGCAAGCGGCAACAAAACACCGAACAAAAACATCAGAATCAGTGCAAGCGGCTGCGATAAAAATGCCTGTATATCCGCCGGAATCACCACCGGAAAATCCATTTCGAAAGCAATATAAAACGCCAACAACATCAGAAAATCCCCGGGTATCAGATAGAGCAAAATATCTTTGCCGGTGTAGACGGGTCTTTGGGAGTGCAACATATAAAGCACTTGTTCATCTTCATTTAAGGGAAACGGAACTAGAGACATGGTCTTTTACGGTGTTGTTTTTCGCAGCATAACACACCGGCACCTGCGATTCAAGACTTTTTGCTAGACATTGATTTTTTTTATGTTACAATGCACGCATGTTAAGATTTTCCGCCCTTGCCCCCCTAGCCTGCACCGCCCTATGCTCTTGCCTGAGCCAAAATTACCGTGCCGTCATGGCTTGGGGAGAGTGGCAAGAAGCCACCTTGTTTACCCCCAAATACGAGCGAGAATTACACGGGACACCGGAAAAGGATGATAGCCGCGTAACATTCATGCGCGTGGGGAGCGAGTATTATGCGCCTTGTGTTAAAACCCGCTGCAAAACCGACTACAAGCTGCCGCATGTCTGCCTGACCTTTTTGGGTGGAGCCGGCACAACTAAAGAGCTGATTACAGGGGCAAACGTGCAGCACGGCTGGAGAAAAGCCAAGGTACACCCATGCGCCGGGGGCGGTATGCAGTACGACCATGAAGACCAACCTGAAGACCCCCCGTTTTTGACACAATTACCGCAAGGCGCTACCCCCGTTACGGTAAACAGCGGGTACAACATATTCTCCGGCTTGGATAGCGCAACCTTAGGCCCCACCCAAACAGATTGGCACGCCTTGTACGCCTACCCCTTGGCCGCTGTAACCGCCGTATGCATAGACCTGCCTACCATGGTGGTGGGCAATGTGTGTTTGGGCACCATCCTCGGGGGTGTATCTCTTTTTCATTGGGAGCAATCTGCCCCCGATGCGCCCCCGCCTGCCGCCCCGGCCCATTAAAGCGCAGCTGTAGAATGGGTGGGGCTGCGTACGACACATTTGATTTCTACGTGCAACATAGTTCAACATCAGTTTCCGCTACCTGGGCACGCTCCCATACATAAGCAGCTGAAAGAGGACCAACAACCGCACAAAAGCATAAAGCCATCTTACCGGGTTCATGTACCGCATTATCTACCCTTTGGTACCCCCTATCCAGTCCGGCTTACACATCTTAATTTCGTGGCTGATAATTAGCCATTTTATTACTTATTCATTGTCAATACCAATTTGCAAAAACCCAAGGGACTTTTCATGCTTACCGTTGCAAAAACCCAAGGGACTTTTCGTGCTTACTGTTGCAAAAACCCAAGGGACTTTTCGCGCTTACCGTTGCAAAAACCCAAGGGACTTTTTGCGCTTACCGTTGCAAAAAACCAAGGGACTTTTCATGCTTACTGTTGCAAAAACCCAAGGGACTTTTTGTGCTTACCGTTGCAAAAACCCAAGGGACTTTTTTAAATCGGGAGATTTTTCCACCCAAAAAGCACTGTATGCACGGTAAAAATACCGTTTTTATTCCGTAGTGGCAGCGCGGGGGGCACGCTCTACAAAAATGAGGTGATCCATCCCGGCAGTGCGGTGCCCCTCGGCATCTGCATAGTCGCAAATGTAACCGAAGCCGTCGGGGGCATAAGAGTCGAAACTGAGCACAAAAGCAGAATCCGGGTGCAGCTCAAAATACCAAGCGTGTTCAGGGTTATCTTTGCGCCAAACACCCTCAAAGCGCAGCAGCTGATGCATGCCGCTATCCCAAACAATATCGCCGGGCAGCATCTCTCGCCCATCATTGTAAAAAATCTTGTCAGAGCGCCGAATCAACCGCATATCTGCCGGGTTCATGGGCACCGACGGGTATTCCATCACACCATGCCAAGCAGGGGTATGCAGCTCGGTAAACAGGTGCAGCATGGGGAAGTCTGCCTGCGGCAAGCGGCCGAACAATACCTCTTGATTCAACAAATAATCCAGCGTGCCGATGCGTACCTGTTGCACGCGGCCATCAGGCAAGCGGAGCTCGGCAATGTCACCGATGCACACCGTCTCACCACCACTGTATTTGGCGGGGTAGGCTCCCATAATAAAAAAAGGCAGATGTTTAATTCAAGCTCCAACCATGCTCGCCATGGTAAATCATTTGGCGGGTCATGCCGCCGTCTATGCAGATATTTTCTCCGGTAATGAAGCCTGCTTTGGCAGAGCAGAGAAAGAGCACCATCTCTGCAATATCCTCCGGCTTACCGACACGCCCCACGGGCTGCTGCACGGCATCTGCCCCGCTGTATTGCACCCCGTTTGTTTCAATCCAGCCGGGAGAAATGGAATTAACGCGCACACGCCCGGAGAGGGATACCGCCAAGGCATGAGTAAGCGCGGCAATACCGCCTTTGGCTGCGGTGTAACACTCTGTGCCCGGCATGCTCATGCGGTCTCGGCTGGAGGACAAGTTCACAATAGCCGCGCCTGCCGCAAAGTGTTCCATGAACAAGCGGGTGAGCATATACGGAGCAGCCACCCCCACTTGCAGGGCGTAATTGAACTCTTGCCATGAGCAGTCCGGCAGTCCTTTGAACAAGGGGGCTGCGTTGTTGATAAGAAAATCCACCCGCCCATGCTCGGCAATTACTTTATCGCAAAAGGCGTGCAGGTCTTCTTCTTTAGCTAAGTCACCCACAAAGTAGGGATTTTCCTGCACATCAAAAATACACACATGCGCTCCGGCTGCACGGAATTTCTCTGCAATGCAGCGGCCAATCCCCTGCACGCTCCCCGTTACCACCACCACTTTATCGGCAAACTCGCTCATACCGGCATCATACCTAAGGAATAAGCTCTTGTCAATCATGCATTCAACAACAACGCAGATACAGCAGCCAGAAACAAAACGCCCGTGCCGCAACAACGCAGCACGGGCTGTTCAAAAAATACGGGCGGAATCAGATTCCGGCAAGAGTATCTTTACTCTTCTTCAGCAAGCTCCTCAGCAGCAGCCTTTTTCTTGGCTTTGGCAGCCTTTTTGGCAGCAGCTTTCTTGGTTTTCTCAGCCTTCTTGGCATCTTTTACAAAAGACTTCCAATCAGCAACCAACTCCTTACACTTGCTGGCACCGGAGGCACCATCCAAAACAGTGCCATCAGCCGTTACCACAGAGATGTTGGGGTAACCACCGCTGCCACCGCCGGGAACAGTTACGTGAGACATGGTAGCGTTGGTAACGATGGGGTAGGTCATACCGGCTTCTTTGGCCCACTTCTCAGCCTCGGCCACATCGGCATCACCACTCAGCAAAATGATTTCAGCGCCCTTGCCTTTCATGGCCTTGTAGGCGGCAATCAAATCAGGGGTAATCTGGCGGCAGAAACCGCACTTGGAGTGAGAACGAAGAATGTAATATACAGAAACCTTCTTCTTGGGCTTAACCTTGGTCAGGTACTCAACCTCCGCCAACATTTCAGCAACAGTCGGGGTGGCGCTCACTGCCTCAGTGGCAGGAGTATCTTCAGCAGTGTCAGTATCAGCGAAAGCAACAGGGGCAGCCATTAAGGCCATGAAGAGCATAAGATGACGTTTCATAATACCCGAAGGAACGCAAACCACACTGCATTTTCTACAAGCGGATATAAAAAAGATGATTTTTTAATCAATAACGCTTGCTCCGCATAAAACGAAACAAGCGTTATCATCAAAGCATCAATTACTTTATAGAGCTTGAGGGGTCGCCTCTATCACAAGCACTCCAAAGGGGGTGAGGCGCAGTGAGGTGGGGGTACCGGCCACAGCCTCGGCAGGCAGCGCATCTCCCTTGGGCGAGGAGAGCGCATAGCGCAGCGGGGCGCCCAGCGGCAGCTCAAACACGGCGGCGGGGTCAAAGGAGAACTCCTGCTCCCGGTCGGAGGGGTTGCGCAGCACCAAGATACCCTTGGCGGGGCTCCAAGAGGCAAAGCCGTATGCCTCAAGCACGGCGGGGTCGCCACCCACCCAGTGGCTGTCTACCAATGTGGCGGCGTTGGCGCGGGTCCACTTGGCGGCGGCGGCCAGGGTATCCCACTCATGGTCTTTGAGCATGGCGGGGGTGATATACACCTCCTGCATTTGCGTGCCAAGGCCGAGCCCGCTCCAGATTTCATCTGCCAAGTCATCATTCTCAGTGGTCATGAGGCCACGGGCGCCCTTGTTGTAAATCACGCCGTGGGTCATAAGGGAGTTAATGGGGCAAAGCGGAGAAATCTTCACGTTGTGGGCATAAATCATGGCATCTCGGAAGGTAATCCACTGCTGGCGGGCGGTGCCCACGCCGCAAAAATCGTGATCCCAGTTACCGCGCCATACGGAGTCTGCAATGCTGAACCAGAACGGACTGGCCCAAGTACCGGTGGTGAGGTTGATGTAGATATCGGGCTTCTCGGCGCGCAGCTCATCAATCAGGCTGATGGCCGCCTCAAAGTCAGAGCCGAAGCGGGAGCCCGGCGCGGGGTCTGCCATGCCGGAGCAGCCATCCAGCTTAAACTGATTCACCCCGTGCTCGCGAATCATGTGCAGGCACATATCACGGAAAAGCTCATAATACTTGGGACCGGAGAGGGCAAAGCCGCGCTCATTGGTCTCATAAGTATCACCGGCAGCAGCCAAGCGGTTGAGCTTGGGCTGGCCATAGCCACCCCAAGGGGAGAACCACACACCGGGGGCAGAGCCGTAGCTCTCCATCAGCTTGCGGATTTCGCGGAACTCGTTGGGCAATTCATCATGGAACTGCCAGAGGGTCTCCGTGTTATCCCAGCCGTCATCCAGCAAGAAAGAATCCATCACCACGCCGCGCTTGTTCACCAGTTCTTCGCCGAAAAGGCGTACGGTATCAAGTACATCTTTCTCGGTATAGCGGGAGAAGTAGCCGATATCGTACCACGTGTTGTAGTTGAACAGCGGGAAGTAGGGGCGAGCGCGCTCCTCATTAAGGTAAGCCAGCTGGAACGTGCGGCGCAGCTGGCCGGGGCGGCAAAAGCCCATCACGGCAGAGATACGGCTAGTGGTGCGGGCGGGCAAATGCGTGGTACGCTCCAACGAGCAGGCAAAGCCCTCTGCCGTTACCTCTCCCCTGCTCAAGGGGCTCTCTACACCTGCAAACAGGCGGTTGCCGGCGGCTACCACAGGGGCACCCTTCACCGTACCCTCCACACGGGCCTCAGGGGCTACCACATTCAGCAGCGTAATCTTGCGGGCGGGCATGGCAAACTGCATGGGGGTAATATCCAACCCCACACGGCAGTAGGGTTGCCCCTCTCGCAGCTCAGCCCACCACTCCAGCTTATAGCCATCTGTGGTAACGGCAAAAGCAACACTTGCACGCTGTGCGGCGCGGCGGTCTGCCAAGCGGCGGGCGGCGGGGTCTGCCGCCACGGTGGTGTAACATACCTCACCGCACATCAAATCAAGTGCCGTAAGCGGCAGGCAAACATCCGTATATTCTTTTTTGGAGCAAGCCTCATCCGTCTTGGCCTCTTGCAGTTGAATATTGAAAATCTCACGGCCCAAATCATAGCTGCGGCCATTCACTTTATCCTGTACCGTCACCCCGGCAAATGAGCGCCCGGCTGTGAGGATATCAATGCTGATGTATTCGTTCTGTAACATAATACCCTGATATATTTGCGGTGCAAAGAGTAGCATAGCTCTGCCCGTGAAGCAAGATTAATCATAAATTACGGTACCAAATTATGATTTGTCACACTTTCCGCTTGAATATAACGCGCAAGGGTGTAGAATAGTGGTGTTATGCTGGATATCCGAGTTGTCAGGGAAAACCCTGAATATGTAAAGGAGCGTGTCCGCCTGCGTGGCGGAGACCATTGGATGCTTGTTGATAAGGTGCTGGAGTGTGATGTAAAGCGCCGCAATGCTGAAACGGAGAAGCAGGCGCTTTCCTCCGAGCGTAACAGCACCTCCAAGCTCATCGGGCAGATGATGAAAGAAGGCCGCCGAGATGAGGCCGAAGCCCTCAAAAAGCGCATGGGCGAGGTTGGCGAGCGCATTAAGGAGCTGGACGCCGTAGCTACGGCTGCTGCTGAGGAACAAGAGAGCCTGTTGCTCAATATCCCCAACATGCCGCACGATGCAGCCCCCGTGGGTGAAGACGAATCCGCCAACCCCGAGCTGCGCGTATGGGGCACCAAACCTGAAATTGCAGAGCCCAAAGACCACGTGCAAATTGCCACGGCCTGCGGTTTGCTGAATTTTGAGGATGCCACCCGTATCTCCGGCTCCGGTTTCATTGTATACCGTGGCCTCGGTGCCCGTTTGGAGCGCGCCCTCATCAATTTCCTGCTCGACACGCAAACGCAGGAGAACGGCTACCAAGAGGTAGGCGTACCCTTCATTGTGAAGCGTGAGTGCATGTACGGCACCGGCCAGCTGCCCAAGTTTGAGGAAGACATGTATGGCCTTGAGGGTAACAGCATGTTCCTTGTACCCACGGCAGAGGTACCCGTTACCAACCTGTGCCGCGACCAGATTTTGCGCGAGGCCGATTTGCCCGTTAAGATGACCGCTTACACCCCCTGCTTCCGCCGTGAGGCAGGCTCTGCCGGCCGTGAGAACAAGGGCATGATTCGCGTACACCAGTTCGACAAAGTAGAGCTGGTAGAAATCTGCAAGCCTGAGGAGGGCTTTGCCGAGCTGGAGAAGCTCACAAGCCATGCAGAATGCATCTTGCAAAAGCTGGGGCTGCACTACCGCGTAATTGAGCTTTGCACGGGCGATGTAGGCTTCTCCTCTGCCAAGACCTATGACATTGAGGTATGGGCCCCCGGCCAAGGCAAGTATCTGGAGGTATCCAGCTGCTCATGCTTTACGGACTACCAAGCCCGCCGCATGAAGCTGCGCTACAAGGATGCCGATGGCAAGATGCGCGTGCCTTACACCCTCAACGGTTCCGGCACGGCCCTGCCCCGCCTGTATGTGGCCCTGTTAGAGCAATGCCAGCAGCCTGATGGCTCCGTGCGCATCCCCGCAGCACTGGTGCCCTACTTCGGTGCAGAAAGCATTACTCCCCAAGCATGATTTTACCGGTGGCGGCTCTGTCTACACAACAGAGCCGCCACTGCTTGCCGATACACTTACACAAACTCTCTCAAACAACCAAACCTGAAACTTAGCAGATATGAGCGAAATGATAGTCGCAATGGGGCCGATGTTCTGGCTCATGATGTTCTTTGCCGTGCTGGCCTTGGCCGTAGTGGCAGAGCGCCTGTTCTACTACCACCGAGTTAACATCAACTCCGGTGATTTCCTGCGCGGCATTTCTGCCCTGCTGCACAGTGGGCAGTACAACGAAGCCCTGCACGAGGTACGCCGCCTTCCCGGACCCATGGCACGCGTGGTTGAAGCTGTCATTTCTCGCCCCAAGTTAGAGCGCAGCGAGCTGCGCGACATAGCCACCGAGGCTGCCGCACTTGAGGTATACCGCGTAGAACGCTATGTAAGAGTGCTGCTGGTATGCTCTACAGTACTGCCGTTGCTGGGTATACTGGGCACCCTGCTGACCATGCTTTCCTTTTATGAA
Source organism: Akkermansia sp. (assembly GCA_017549485.1). GTDB lineage: Bacteria > Verrucomicrobiota > Verrucomicrobiia > Verrucomicrobiales > Akkermansiaceae > Akkermansia. Next base: position 3,672 of record JAFYUT010000025.1, on the reverse strand, counting down.
CAACCCGGCATTACGGATGGCGCTGCCGCCATGCCGCAGGTAGCAGCCACCATTCAGAGTGCTTTATTATTGGCAGCCTCGGGTATAGCCATGGCAATTCCCTGCTACCTCTTCTACATGTACTTGGCCGCCCGTGCCCGCAAAATCATCAACAACATTGAGCGTGCGGGGCTTGAAACCGCGCATCTCATCTGCGATGCCCGCCCTGACACGGCTACAATGGCCGAAAAACCGCAGCGCACCTGCCGCAGCGGTGCATGCTCCGCAGAATCCACAAACACGGAGGAGCCGCAGGCAAGCTGACGACACAAACTTATAGCAGTTATTCACCCTCTCCTCTTTTACCATGCGCCGAGTACGTTCCACTCTGAGCTCTCCCGGTTACCCTATTGTCATTGCAGCAGGGGCAAACCTCTTTTTGCTTTTCTGCTTCTTGGTGTGGGCCCCCGTGCACAAGCTGCCCCGCTACGGCGTTAACGTATACTCGCCCGAGTCGCATTTCGTGATGGACTCCTACAACCGCGACAATCTGCATATCATCACCATCTGCCCCGGAGAAACCCCGCGTGTATATGCAGAAGGTGTACTGCTCAACGGGAGTTGGGATGCGCTCTCTGCCAAGCTTGATGAATGGGCGGCAGCCACCACCGGGCGTAAGGAGGATACCACCATCCTCATAGAGTGCGACCCCACGGTTTCCGCCGGCACACAGCAAAAAATCATTGATATGGTACTGCTGCGTCAATTCACATGCTCCCTTGTGGGGCGACCTGCCACAAACTGATGAATAATCAAGAACAAAAAGAACACAGCTTGCTGTACCACGCCATGCACTCACGGCCTATGCCCGGGTGCCTGCCCCTTTTCTTTTTGTTGGCAGCCTTGGTAGTTGCCGCTCTGATGCTGCTGGTGAACGTACAAATGCCCCAACGTGTGCGCCCCCACGGCCACGGCAAAGTGACCTACCGCAATGATGAAATTACCGCCATGCGCATGCAACTGCGCAGCCCGCTGCCGCTGATTCTGCCGGTATTTGCAGATCCCTCCCGCAAAGATGTAGCAGCCGGGCAGGCCCTGCCCCGTCGCTTTGAAGCAGAGCTGTTCCCTGCACCCGAACAACCGCTTTTTGATACGGTACCGGCCTCTATGGTCATGGATGAAACAAAACTGCTGGAACTGCCACCCGCAGCCCCGGCAAACGAAGCGAAGGAGCCTACACCATGATGCAGCCTATTCTTGCAGCCCTCTCATTGCATGAGTTTTTTGAGGTCTTGGTGTATGCCGGGCTTCTCCTCCTCATCTGTATCATTATCCCCGTACAACTTGCCGCCAAATTGCGCCGCTTGCGACGCAAACAAACGCGCATTATCTGCCGTATTTGCGGTTACCGTTTCCTGCGCAAAGATGCAGAGGCCATTTGCCCCCACTGCGCGTCAAGAAACCGATAAATCGGTATTCAGCAAGGTTAAATACGCCTCGGGTTCATCCCCCTCTGCATTGCTGAGCGATGTTGCCAACCAATGGTTGCCCTGCTCCAAGCGGTAAAGTGCCACATAGCGAATACGGTCGCCGGCAATTTCATCGGTATGAGTGGCGCACGCACCTTCAGGGGGGCTCTCTAACGTGCCGTTATAATTTTCTATAACCAACTCCAGCGCATAGAGCCCACGCTGAGGGGCATGAAAAAGCACCAAATTTTGCCAATGCGTGGCGTCTTCATCCTTTTCCCAACGCAAAGAGTAATGTTGGGGGGTGGGAATGGGGGTGGCATCCGTCAAGTCTGCATCTTTATAATGATTGAGATGCCGAGCAAGTTTACGGCACAGCAGAGCTCTTAAAACAAAGTTAATGAGGTAAACCGTCGCGGCCCACACATACCACCATATAAGTGCCTTTTGCAGCAATTGCGGTTCATTGTTGGTATAAGCCCATGCCAAAAAGCAGGCAAAAATCGCAGTCATGACCGCTCCTATCATAAAAAAGCCGAAAATACTGGGCGGATTAAGTAAACACAAAAAGGCAATGACCAGCTGAGCACGTAATCTCAGTTGCAAAACATCACGATACAATTGCCGGGCATAACGCTTAGCAATATGCTCAAGTTCTTGTTGAGTGGCGCCTTTGTTGATTTGCATGGCGAGAGTGTAGCACGGAGCAGCCCCCAGGGCAAGGTTAATCACGATAGGACAACACACAAAAAAGCCCAAGCTCGGTGAGCAAGGGCTTTTTTGTGTAATAAGGGGCAAGTTGCTTGCCCGAACTTATTAGCGGGAGTAGAACTCCACGATGAGCTGAACGTTCACGATGGGAGCAATCTCCTCCTGAGAGGGGATACGAACGAGCTTAGCGGAAAGCTTAGCAGCGTCGAGCTCAAGCCAATCGGGGGTTACAGCAGAGGCGGAAAGCTCCATGAAGCGGTTTACGAGAGCCTGGGAGCGAGCCTTGGCAGCAACGGCGATTACATCGCCGGGCTTGCAGCTGTAGGAGGCAATGTTCACCTTCTTGCCATTCACGGTGATGTGACCGTGGGACACCATCTGACGAGCAGCGGCGCGAGTGTTGGCAAAGTTGAGGCGATATACGAGGTTATCGAGACGGAGCTCCAAAAGCTGGAGAAGAAGCTCACCGGTAACACCGGTACGGCGGGATGCCTCTTCGTAGTACTTGCGGAACTGGCCTTCAAGCACGCCGTACATGAAGCGAAGCTTCTGCTTTTCAGCGAGCATGATACCGTAGTCGGACTTCTTCTTGCGGCCGGCGCGCACACCGTGCTGACCCGGAGGGAAGGGACGGCGGGCAAAAGCCTTGCTGGGGCCGAAGAGCTCAACACCGAAACGACGGCTGATCTTGGCGGTAGGACCTGTGTAACGAGCCATAATCTTGTGTAATCTATCTTCTGGGTTATTAAACTGCTATTAGGCTCGACGAGCCTTGGGCGGGCGGCAACCGTTGTGGGGGATGGGGGTGACGTCTACGATGGCGCTGATCTCAAGACCGATGGTCTGGACGGCACGCACAGCGGACTCACGACCGGAACCCGGCCCCTTAACGCGAACTTCAACCTCCTTAAGGCCATGACCCATGGCCTGACGGCAAGCGTCCTGGCAAACAACCTGACCGGCATAAGCGGTGCTCTTGCGGCTGCCCTTGAAGTTGAGCTTACCTGCGGAGGACCAGCCGATAACGTTACCCTTGAGGTCAGTTACGCTTACGATGGTGTTGTTGAAGGTGGAGGAGATGTGAACGATACCGGTGGTAACGTTCTTGCTGCCTTTGGCCTTGAGGATCTTGATTTTGTCGTCGTCATCAGCGAGACCGAGCTCGGCAAAGATGTCGCGGCGAACCTCGGGCTTGCGAGTCTCAACGGGAGCCTCTGCAGCGGGAGCCTCCACGGCGGGGGCTACCACGTCCTTTACTTCTTCCTGCTGGATGGTTTCTTCAGCCATTTTCAGTATCTTCTATATAAAGGGTTAATTACTTCTTGGCGCCCACAGTCTTCTTGCGGCCCTTACGGGTGCGGGCATTGGTGCGGGTGCGCTGACCGCGTACGGGGAGACCCTTGCGGTGGCGGATGCCGCGCAGACAGTTAATGCTGGTAAGACGCTTAAGGGCCAGCTGCTTCTCACGACGGAGGTCACCCTCGATGAGGATGTTGTTGCTGGTGATAGCCTG
>JAFYUT010000024.1 GCA_017549485.1 Akkermansia sp. | reverse complement strand
GGTGTTGTGTGGCGTCCGTTCACGTTGCATCGGCGGTTCACATCGGCCCCTCGTGCTATGAGTAGGGCAATAATTTGCGGCGAATTAACACACACGGCAGAGTGTAAAACACTTTGGTTGAAACGATCCGTGTAGTCAGCTTGCGCTCCGGCATCTATCAGTATTTGAGCTATGGCATCATCTTGCACTTGCAAAGCAGAGCGCAGGGGACTGCCGTTAGTTATTCCCTGTATGCCGTTGGGATTGGCTCCCAGCTCTAACAATAGCTGAACCATAGCTGTGTTTTTGTTTCTGATGGCCAGCGTCAGCGGTGAATCAGAGCCTGCCCCCAAGCGGATATCTACTTTTGCTCCGTATTCTGCCAATTTTCGCACCACGGCAGCATTGTTGCCTACAATAGCGAATGCCATACTGCTGTGGCTGCTATAGGTATCTACCGGGCACCCCAATTCGTGCAACAGCTCAACCATAGCCAAATTGCCACGGGCTGCCGCTTCATCCATCGCCGTGCCGTATCTGCAATACATGCCGAAGTTACCGTGTAAATGATTGAGCTCTTTAATTTTTGCCCCGTGTTTTACCAATAGCCGTACGGCTTGCTCATTGTTATGCTCCACGGTAACATTAAGCATTTTACGGGAACGGTTGCTGACGGCATTAATGTTTACACCTTGCTCCATCAGGGCTTGCAACGTGCTTTCATGCCCATTGAGCACCGCAGCAAGAGCCGCTTCATACCCAATGCCCTCCGGTGCCTTAACATCAACTCCGTTTTGTATTAATTGTAAAACTTCGGCCGTATTGCCCGCCGCCGCTGCTTGTAACATGGCAGATTCATTGCCGCTCGGGGCCCCATGCTGTTGCAATAATTCAATCATGGGATGATTACCGGCAGCCTGGGCATAAGAAAGGGCAGATTTGCCGTTGTTGTCTGTTAATCTTGCATTGGCCCCTAGGCGGAGCATAAGAGATACCATGCTCAAATCACCTTTACCGGCGGCCAGCATCAGTGGCGTTTGCCCCGCTGCGTTCACAGAGTCCGGCGAGATTCCCGCTTTGATAAGAAAATACACAATCTCTACACCATCAAATTCTGCGCCGATGTTACAGTTGATTTTCGGGGCCGTGTTCGGCGTAGGAAGGGTGCTGAGCTCTTGCGGGCACACTGTATTGTTATGATATCCTTTTTGGGCAATATGGTGCAGGGCGTTGTTGCCTTGGTTATCTCGGTGTTGCAGCATTTGCGGGGCTGCATGGTGCAGCATGATGGCCGGGTCTATGGTAGTGACCATCATCAGCGCACTTTTGCCTTCGGCGTCTGTCAGGGTCGGGTCTGCCCCCAGCTCCAGAGCACAACCCGTCAAATCAGAATTACGCCGTGCCATGGCATGCAGCACGCAGTCGCCCAAGATTCCCTTGCGGTTCAAATCTGCCCCGTATTTAACCAGCAGGCGCAGTAGCTCTGTATTGGTACAGGCGGTAAGCGGGTGCCAATCTTTTCTGCCGTTGACGGTGGGTTGAAAATTGGGGTCGGCACCGTTTTTCAGTAAAAGTTCTACCATCTGCAAGTTAGGGCTCATGCCGTAGGTGCAGATAAGAGCAGTTTTGTTAAATTCATCGGCATAATGAATATCGGCGCCCTCTTGCAGAGCCGCTTGTACATTTGTCAGGTTGCCGTGTTGGGCTGCACTGATAAGCTTTTGATTGAGTTTTAATTGAGCAGCTTTCTTTTCTCTATGCTCAAATTCTGCACGTTCGGCGGCTATCAGTTCGGGGTGATTTTCCTCAAGCCACTGCATGATACGTTTGCGCCCATCTACAGAGTACGGATAATCAGCCCGTGCCGTAAGAAGTCTTTTTTGCGCCGCGTGTGCCGAGCGCAGGGGCGCCCCCAGTTCCAACAGGCGGAAAAAGACGCGGTCGTAACCTTTGTCAACACAAAAACTCAACGGCAAGTATCCCATTGTTGGCATGTCTGCTCCGCATTCTGCCAAGATGTTGATAATTTCAATTACTTGCTCTTGTGTTATGTTTTTTTGCGTATGAATGAGCAGAGATGATAGGACTGATTCTCCTTTATTGCCGGCGGGGTGTACCCGACACCCTATTTTTTGCAACGTGTTTAAGGCTTCTGTATTAAATGAGGATATGCAGGGAGAGAACGCATCTGTTTCTGCAATGGGTAACCCTATTTCTACGAGGAAACGCAAACATTCGCAAACAGAGTTGTGTCGATAATTCAGATTATTAACACAAGCTTGCGCTATTTCTATATCTCCCGCTTTGATGTTAACACCCTGCTGAATCAACAAGCGCATGATTTCTACGGAGTTGTCTTCTGCTGCATTTAAGAATAGAGTTGTTCCATCGCTTGTTGTTGCGTTGATGTTTACCCCGTGTTGCAGTAATAATCGAACTGCCTGTACGTTGCCGAAACGCGCCGCACAGTGTAGCGGCGTTGTCCCGGGGTGGTTATTCCACAGAGAGGAAGTATCCATGTAATCATCTGTAACCGTCGGAATTTCGGGGAGAGCCCCCTTTTGCAACAGAAGCTCAAGAATGTCGTTATGATGCAGAGCTGCTGCCCAATGCAGGGCAGAGTTTCCGCTTCTCTCTCTGCCGTTGATATCGGCGCCGGCGTTTAACAGCAGTTCGACCGTCGCTCTGTCTCCGCTGCGAGTAGCCTCAATAATGGGCGGCACAAGGTCGTAAGATGCACAGGTGTTCGGATTTGCCCCAGCCTCCAGCAGTAATTTAACGATTTCGGCCTGTTCTTTGTAGGCCTTGACTGACGCTGCGCGGGATGCCCAGCCTTCACATTCTCCTATACGCTTGTCTCCTAACGCCGCATACAAGGGGGTACAACGCTCTACGGGAGCAGAGTCGGCATCTGCCCCTGCCGATAATAATTCTTTTATAAAGGCAATGTTGCGAGTTTTGGCCTTGCAGGCACAGAACAGTGCCACATTTTTATCTGCTCCCTCAGCCACTAATTTGCGGGCTTGTGCGATATCCTCTTGATTGCAGGCATAGGTCAGGGCGTGGTACTGTTCCCAATTGAAAGCCGCGTTGCGTTCGTAGGCTATGCGGGCCGGGGCTGGGGGCGGCTCAGCCGTTGCTGCGGATAAGGATGCGGCGTATAAAGTGAAGCTGAGAAGATGGTAGATTTTCATGGCGTGTCTATTTATATGTACGCCGGTTTCTGCTCAAATCTTTCAAAAAATCCTAATTATTTACCGAGTAAGTGAATTTTTTGATTGATTCGGTATTTGTTACGTCTACCATGACTGGTACCATCTTTATGATAGAAAGCATTGAACTCAAGCGTGCCTTGCATCGTGTACTCAGGGAGAATTTTGCTGATTTTTTGACACTCGATGCAAATGGTGATGCTTTCGTCATCTTCTGAATAAGCCGAAAATTTGGCTGATACTGTTTTTTTGTCGGGCGTAATAAGCTGACCTTTGAAGATTTCCTTGTCTAAGATAGGGCTTTCATTCTCATCAATCGGCGTGAGGAAGAAATCATTTTTATTAAGCTTTGCTGTTACTTCAATAGTCAGTTGAGGCGCGGTTTCTCCGCTTTCCTCGTCTTCTCTCAGATACGGTTTTTCTCCCGTGGGGGCAGGGGGAACAATGACAACAGTGGTAACACGGAATTGCGGTGTTTCTGCTGCTGTTGCCGTTGTTAATAATAACGGCAGAAAGAGTAAGGTTTTGGCTTTCATGGGTGTCAGTTATTGCTGCTGAGGTCTATAATGCGGTCTATGGTTGTAGTATAGTGTTGCCCGTTTTGCATGAGGTGCAGCGTTACTTCTGCTGTATCCGGCATGGTCTGAGTTTCTTCATCCGGTATCTCTGTAACACAGGTGTTATCCTCTTTATCCCAATACGCTATATCTATGCCGTTTACGGTAATTTTTGCTATGCGCTTTAATTCTTTTTTGTTCTGTTCATCCGTTTTAACCCGAATAAAATGCTGAAGTTCCTTTGCCATTATCGGTACGGTTATGTATTCTATGGTATACAGACCGCACTGCGCAGAGCCGTTTTCCTGCACTGCCACAGGTCCTGACAGGGTGCTGTGAGTCGGGCTATAAACCGTGAAACCGAGTGTGCCTTTGACATGCAGTTTGAAGCCCTTGGGCATAAGCTGCTTATTTGCCAATTCAACAAGGAATCCATCGGATCTGTACTCGGCATGATGGGCTGTCAACGGAATGGAGTAGCCGGTTTCGTCTGTTACCGTACCGATAAATTCTGCATCCAACACAGAAAAGTTCCGCACCTCCTCAAAGGCATCTCTGATATGCTGATGCCGCTCAGAGTAACACTGTTGCCAAGTCATGACGAATTTGTTGTCATCGGCCTCGCTTGCTTGCGGGGCAAATTCCGTTTTAACGTGGCGCAGTTGTACTTCCTTGGGCGGTGCGGTATGAGAGCGGGATGTTTTTGCCGGAGTCAGGCTGATGCTTTGGTTGATGCTTTCGGAGTACGTTTTAGCTTTGCCTTTCAGGATAATCTGCAAACTGCCGTGGTCTGTCTCAATTTTCTCTTCGGATGCAAAACAAATGGTGTCTTCCGTATACCATACTTCCTCGCGGCAAAGTGTACCGTCGCCGTGGCTCCATTTCTTGCCGTTTTTGTCAGTGAATACAATATCTTCAATTGCTGCGGCGGAGCGCTTGGTGCGGTCCGGCGGCATCACCATAAAGACGTGTTCTTTGGTGCCTTCTCCGGCATCCGGGAGATAATGGATAATGTAGCCTGCCGTTTTGTATTCGCCACGGCCTTTAATGGCAACCGCAGGGAGCGTTTCTGTTTCCGTACCGCTGCGAATATCGTATCGAAGTGTCCCTTTTAATTGAAGTTGAGTGGTTGAGGGAATGGTGTTTGCGTTAAACTTCAGCCCTATGCTGTCACTGTTGTTTTGTATTTTTGCAGTGGTTGCGGAGAATCCCTTGCCATCGGATAAGGTTCCTTTGAATGAGATATTACAAAGAATGGCATCGGCCGATGGCGGATATTCGCTGGAGTCGAGTGTGGTATGGGCAATAGGGGTAGATTGCAGCTCTACATGGAATGGGGGCAGGGGCTCGGCATAGCCGAATTGCTCTTTATCCGTAACTGCGGGAGCCCATTGTGGCGCCTGTGGTACGAGGGAAACGTGTGATGGGGTAAAACTCAACGCTGCATCATCGGCGTGGCAAAGTGTTCCCCACAAAAGGAGGGTTATAAGGGAAAATCTCATGTCAATTATTTGGTTGGCAAAACTTGCAATGTTTGGTTGAATTGATAGTGGCGAGGATGCGATTTTTTGCGCAGACGCAGGCTGATTTTACCCTGCTGCGGCAGAACGTTTTCCTTACATCTATAATCCCAAGAGAATCGTTCTATATCTCCGTTGCCGAACGTGCCGCTTATACTCATTTCACCTTCTTCAACCGTGTAAATAATGACGTTGGTAATCAAATTATATAAGTCATTATCTTCCTTGATGGGGGTTATGTAGATGAATCCGGACGGTGTGTCTTTGTCGTTATCGAGCTCCTTCTCCTCATTTTCTTCGGCATAGAAGCTTGCATCATATTCTTCGTCAGAGTCGTCAAAGGGGTATTCTTCCGTTTCCTCCTCTTCGG
>JAFYUT010000023.1 GCA_017549485.1 Akkermansia sp. | reverse complement strand
ATCCATGATGAGGTTGACCCACAGCATCTGGGTGACGGTGAGGGGCAGGTTGCAGCCGATGAAGGGCCCGAGCGCGGCGATACCGCAGGCAGCCACGTTAACGGTGAGCTGGAAGACGATGAACTTCTGGATGTTGCGGTAGAGGGAGCGCCCCCACTTGATGGCGCGGGTAATGCTGGTGAAGGAGTCATCCAGCAAGATGATGTCGGAGGCTTCTTTGGCAACGGAGGTACCTGTAATACCCATGGAGAGGCCTACATCTGCGTGGTTGAGGGCAGGGGCGTCATTTGTGCCATCGCCGGTAACGGCTACCACGTGATTCTTGCTTTGCAGGGTGTTGACGAGGCGCAGCTTGTCCATGGGTTTGGCGCGAGAGAGCACGCGCAGGTCATTAACCTGAGCAGCCAGCTGCTCATCGGTAAGGGCGCCGAATTCTTCGCCGGTGAGCACTGCGTTGGCGGGGATTTCTCCCTCTGCGGGCAACAAGCCGATTTCTCGGCCGATTTGGCAGGCCGTCTCTTTATTGTCGCCGGTTACAATCTTGATACCCACACCTGCGTGCAAGCAAGAGGCCACTGCGGCCGGAACATCACTGCGGACGGGGTCTTGAATGACGAAGCAACCCATCCATACCAAGCCGGTGCAAGCCTCTTTAATAACCTCCGCCGTTTCGGCATGGCCCTCACGGTAAGCAAGGCCGAGCACGCGCATGGCCTTACGCTGGGCGGTCGTGATGGTGTTCAGAACTTCGGTACGCATGGCCTCCGTGAGCTCGGCGCCGTATGCGGTGGAGCACTTGGAGAGCACAATCTCAGGGGCGCCTTTTACAAAGATGACATCTTTGCCACCGAGGGCGGCAGAGGTTGCGCAGGTGGCCATGAACTTGTTCATGGTGGTGAAGGGCAACTGACCGACAACGCGGGTGTTTTTGCGGATATCGCCGTATTTGCAGGCATTGTCGTTCAAGAACATGAGCATGGCGCCCTCGGTCACATTGCCGAGCACTTCGCCGTTCTCATCGAGGTCGGCGGTAGAGTTGAGGGAGATACCCTCTGCCAGCAGAGGGAAAATGGGAGCTTGGGCTTTTTTCTCGTTTACCTCGGGGAAGTGGCACTCACGCACGGTCATGCGGTTGGTGGTGAGGGTACCTGTTTTGTCGGAGCAAACAACAGTGGCCGCACCGATGGTTTCACAAGCGTGCATCTTGCGTACGAGGTTGTTTTGTGCAGCCATTTTGCGCATGCTGTATGCCAGACTCAGGGTGACGCTCATGGGAAGACCCTCCGGCACAGAAACCACGATGAGGGTAATGGCAATCATGAAGTAGAGCAGGATATTCTCAGCAGCCTTAGCGGTCATCCAAGTGGTGGGGTCATAGCTGATGCAGCCCATAGAGCTGAGTATGACGACCACCAGCCCGAAGATGATGCTGCCACCCAACAGGCACAGCAGCCAGGGTGTTACACCACCCTTGCTTACTAAGGCGGGGGCACCTACTTTTACCTTGAAGTAACCCAGCAAGGTTTGCAGTGTGGGGTACCACACACGCAGCATGGCCACAGCCATGGCGGCAAGCAACCCGAAGAAGAAGTACCATTGACCGGCACTGAGGGTGAAGTTACCCAGCATGGTGTCTCTTACAATAAGAGAGCTGAACAGGAAGAGCGCCAAGCTGAAGCCTACCACGCTGATACCTTGGCACAGGCCATCCAGCTGCAGGGTGAGGGGAGATTTTTCGCCGTTGTCCTCAGAGGCGGCACGGGCTACTTTGCCGATTTCTGTGGCATCGCCCACTTTGGTGACGCAATAAATGCCGGTACCCTCAGATACGAGCGTGCTGCGCAGCAGGAGGTTGGTGGGGTAGGCGCCGGGCATGGCTTCTTCTTCTGCGGTCGGGGTTTTGAGTACGGGCTCGGACTCGCCGGTGAGAGATGCCTGGTTGATTTTGAGAGCTACGGATTCTACCACGATACCGTCTGCGGGAATCTCCTCGCCAGTGCCAAGGGTAACGATATCACCCACCACCAGCTCGTTTTTGAGCACTTGGCAGTGTTTTCCGTTGCGTACTACACGCACGGGGGCAACATCGCTGACGCGGTTGAGAATATCGAACTCCTTGCCGGCTTTGTATTCATTAATGAACCCCACAACCGTGGCCAATAAAACGGCACCGATGATACCGGCACTTTCAATCCAGCTGTGGCCGGGTACCAGCAGCACAGGAATGAATGAAATAACGGCTGCAACGATGAGGATGATGATGAGCGGATCTGTAAATTTCTCAAGCAGTTGCACCCACCACGGGTCGCGGGCGGGTGGTGTCATCATGTTGCTGCCGTGCAGTTTGCGGCTCTCTGCTACCTGTTCGTCGGTAAGGCCGGTTTCGGGGTTGGTGTATTTCATAAAATGGTGGTGTGTGGAGTAAAATTTATCGCTCGTCTGCAAGGATGCCTTGGAGCTGTTTGTGGGCATAGTGAAGACGAGAGCGCAAGGTGCCCTCAGAGATGTTGAGCATCTTGGCGATTTCGGGATAGGGCATGCCGGCGATATCGCAGAGGGTGACAACTTCCTGATGACTGGGGGAAAGTTGGCTGATGGCATTACGCAGTTTTTTGCGTAAATCTTTAATATGAGCACCTCTTACGGGGTCTGACTCGCGAGAGGTATCGGCCAGCTCGTCATTTTTCTCGTGCTGGTTGCCGTTTTCGTCGTCATCAATGCGTTCTATGCGTTCACGCTTGCGCTTGCGTATGAAGTTGCGTGCGTTGTTGGCGGCAATGGTGTAAAGCCAAGTGTAAAAGGCACTTTGCCCGTTGAAATAACGGAGGGAGTGATAGGCTTTGAGGAAAGATTCTTGCGCGACATCGTAGGCATCTGCCTCAGAGCCGAGCATCTGGTAGAGCATGACGTGCAGCTTGCGACTGTGGCGTCTGGTAAGCTCGTCAAAGGCGCGAGTCTTGCCCTTAAGGGTGAGGGCGATGAGCTCCTCATCCTCAAGTTCACTATAACTAGCTGCGTCTTTGTTGTTATTCATGGTCGTATAGGGGGGTAGGGTGGTTGAGTTGGGAAGATGCCCGGCCCGTCAAACGACGGGCCGGGGCACTGAAATGTTGTGCATTCAGAGGACGTATTCGCGCTTGTCACGGCGTTCGTACCAATCCACAAATGCCTTGTTGACGGTAGTGAAACCGCCGGGGGTGGGATAATCACCACTGAAGTACCAGTCGCCACAGGCGCCTCCAATGGCATCGTGCAGGCCCTCCATGCTTTGGTATACTACCTGGATAATGCAGGGGCAATTATCCGGCGTTACCATGCGGGAAACCTCCTCGGTGATTTCATCGGCCGTGAACGGGTCGTATATCTTCTTGACGGGATTGGTGCGTTCTGCGGGCGGCAGGGTGAGCTGGTGCTTGCACTCCTCGTATACATCGATGATGCGGGTGTACATGCCACGCTTCTTGAGCAGGTTAATAGCTGCTTGGAAAGCGATGAACTTGCCCATCTCGCTCATGTCGATACCGTAGCAGTCCGGGTAACGAACCTGCGGTGCGGATGATGCAATTACAATCTTGCGGGCTTTGGAACGGGCCAAGAGACGCAAGAGGCTCATCTTGAGGGTTGTGCCACGTACGATGGAGTCATCGATAGCAACGAGTACTTCATCTTCACCCACGGCTCCGTAGGTGAGGTCATACACCATGGCGGCAAGCTGCTTACGGCTGCTTTCCTCAGAGATGAATGTGCGCAACTTAATGTCCTTGTGGGCAATTTTTTCTGCACGCGGCCAGCGGCGGAGGATAAGCTCATTGATGAGCTCCTCGCTCATGGTGCCCTCCTTGAAGGCCTTAATCATGGCCTCTGTCACCTTATTGCGGCGGTAGGCACGCAGACCCTCAAGCAAGCCGTAGTAAGATACCTCGGCCGTGTTGGGGATGAATGTAATGGCCGCTTTGGAGAAGTTGCCGTCCAAGCTGGCTACTACTTGCTCGGTAAGGTTAGCACCCAAAGCTTTACGCTCGCGGTAAATGACGGGGTCATTGCCGCGAGAGGTGTATACGTCCTCAAAGCAGCAGGGCTTGAACTCGCCGGGGGTAGTGTACTCGCGGATGGATACCTGCCCATCGGACTTAACAACAATCATATTGCCTGCAGGCAGCTCTTTAACTTCTGCCTCATCTACCTCCATGACACTCATCAGCGGTACACGCTCGCTGGCAATGGCCAAGTACTCATCCGTAAGGATGTAGTGGCAGTGGCGTATGCCGTTCGGGTCACGCAGGCAGAAGAAGTCACCATTGCCGATGGCGCCGGTGAGGCAGTAGCCGCCGTCCCAATCACGGGAGGCCTTGGAAATGATGTCAAACAAATCCAGCTCTGCTGAGATAATGTTGGGGATTTCCTGACCGTCTACATTTTTGTCGCGCAGGGCTCGGTAAATGTCCGTATGCGCTTCGTCCAAGTAGTAGCCCACCTCTTCCATGAGGGTTTGAATGGCGGTGCCGAACACGGGGTGCTGGCCTCGCGAGATGAGTTTTTGGTGCAATTCATCCAAGTTGGTAATACCCATGTCACCCTGCATCATGAGGGTGCGGGTGGTCCAATTGGTGCGGCGCATGTACGGGTGGCAGTTGCCTTCATCGTATTGCACACCGCTGGAGCCATACAACAAGTGTCCCATCAGCACTTCACCACCGAAGTTGAAGTGCTTTTTGTAGGATTCAGAATCGAGCCCCTTAATCAGTCCCTTATTGCGTAAATCGCTGAGCGTGCGCTGCTGGTCTGAGAAAATGGAGGTAACGGCGTTGGCGGAGGCATTGCGTGCTCGGAAGATGTAGGGCTCACCCAAAGGCATCTTGAGCTTGATGCAGCCCAGTCCTGCGCCGTCTTGCCCGCGGTTGTGCTGCTTTTCCATGAGTAGGAAAAGCTTGTTAAAGGCCCACTCGGGCGAGCCGTACTTCTCTGCAAAGTAAGAGAGCGGCTTGAGAAGTCTGATTGCGGCAGACATAACGAGGAGTGGGGTTCGGTATTACTTGCGCACAGAGACCTTGATGCCCTTGCCCTCTCTCATGGTACCGATGACGGTGCCGCCGGGGCCGGCTGTGCAAGCGGCCTCAACTTGGTCAGGCTTCACGATGGCTACCCAACCGATACCCATGTTGAAGGTGTGGAAGCGGTCCTCTGCGTCTACGAAGGTGAGAACCTTCTGAGCGGGAGCGTTATCCCAGTAGGGAATCTCAAGGTCAGCGCCCTTGTCGCCCAAGAAACGCTCAAGGTTTTCGGGTAGGCCGCCACCGGTAATGTGGGCATAGGCCTTGGGAGTGATGCCGAGTTTGCGCATGTCGTACACCACGTCATGGTACAGGCGGGTGGGGGCGAGCAGGGCGCGCAGCTCTTCCTCGGTGAGCAAATCGGGGGTCTGGGCAAGGATGCGGCGCACAAGGCTCCAGCCGTTGGCGTGGAAACCATCGCTGGGGTAACCCACCAGCACATCGCCTACTTCTACTTGAGAGGGGTCAATCATTTGGCTCTTCTCAACGCAGCCGATGCTGAAACCGGCCATTTCTACAAGATTTTCGGGCACCACACCGGGCATTTCGGCGGTTTCACCACCTGCAAGAATGCAGTTGCAGCTCTCCAGGTAGTCGCACATGCCGGCTACCAAGCGGGTGATACGGGGGCGCTCTGTCTCAAGGTTGGAGATACCGAGGTAGTCCAAGAACACGAGGGGGTCACCACCCGTGGTGAGAATGTCGTTCACGTTCATGGCTACAAGGTCCTTACCGGCTGTCTCCAGCATGTCCATCTCGAAAAGGACTTCTGTTTTGGTTCCAACGCCATCAGTACCCGTTACAATGACGGGTTCCTTGTAGGCTGACAGGTCGTAAGCTGCTGCAAATAACCCGAAAGCGTTGCAGAGTTGACGGTTTTTCTGCGTGCGCTTAACGTGCGCGCTGATGTCACTGACAAAAGACTGTGCCTCAATGGTGTCGACACCGGATTGCTTATATGTGAGATTACCGGACATAAGTAAGAGTGATCACGTGGATTCGCGGAGATTATACCCGCATTTTATCCCTTTGGCAAGTCGTAATTTTTGGCTTTCCCTCTATTTGTTGGCAATCTGCGGGTAGACAGGCGAAAATCGAGTTAATTTTCTGCCTGTTTGAGTTGCTCTATTTCATGGCGCAGAATCGAGCCCACGCGGTGCTTGGCTAAATACACTTGGGCAAGACTGACCCCGAGCCGGCGGCGTACGTCTGCGGTGCTCATGCCGCGCAGAACGCAGTAGTCGAAAATCTGAAACTGTTTGGGGTTTACCTGCATTTTGACTCGTTCGGTAGCAGCCTTGATGATGTTGCGTTGCCATTCTTGCTCCCACACGCGTTCAAAGCTTTCGCTGTGCAGGTCGGGTAGGTCGGCAGCATCGGTGATAGCGGTTGTATCATCTCCCGGTGCTGTTTCGATGAGTCGGTTTTTAAAGCTGTCTTTGATACGCCAGCGGGTAATGTGCCACAGCCATTTTTTGAACGAGCCTTTTTGCGGGTCGTATCCGCCGGTGCGGCTTTGCTTGGCTATGGTCAGAATGGTTTCTTGCACCGTATCCCAAGCTTCATCATCGCGCAGGCCTGCTTGGCGGGCTACAGCATAAATGAGCCGCCAATAAGTGCGGTAAAATTCATCCCAGCTGCGTTGGTCTTGCCAATCGTGCAGTCTCGCTATCAAACTACGGCGAGTGCGGTCGGCGTACTGCTCCAGCTCGCCGTCATCCGGAATCTTCCATGGTAGTTCCTCTTGCACGTGGCTTGATTTCTATCATAATCAAAGGCTCTTTGCAAGTAAATTCGAGTGAGCTTTGTATTCTTTGCTATCGGTTAGTCGTTTGTTGGGGGGTAACGTTGGGTTGATGTTATCAAAATAAAAAGAGGCGCAGGGTGAATCCTGAGCCTCTTGAGTGGTGGTTGAAAGGGCGTTAATTATCGGCAAGTTTGCGTGCGCCGCTATGCTTGCGGTAGGTGTCGTACATGCAATCTATAACGATGGGAAGCCCGAGTTTAAGTCTTTCCTCCGCCTTGTCGGCAATGGCGGGCAGGGCTTTTTCATCGAGCTTGGGCATGCCGTCAAGGCTGTTTGCCGTGATGCGGATTTGGTCATTAATCCACTCGTGGTTGTATACTGCTTGCTCGGCAGCGTTTTTGAGATGTGCGAGGTCGGTCTCCGTAGAGCCGTTTTCGCTGCTCATGATACAGATGTCATGGAAGGTGACGGTGCGGGTAGCGCCCAAGAACTTGCGCTCGCTGCGCTCATATACCACGGCCCCCACTACGGTGCCATCGGAGCATGCGGCGGCAACGGCATACACTTTGCCATCAATTTTTTTGCCCAGCTTGCGGCTGAGGCGGTCTCTGCCCATACGGAAATCGGCCAAATCTTGCGGCACAGAGTAGAGGTGCGCCCCCGTCAGCTCGGTGGTGGCTTTACCCGGCATGCGAGTTACGGTATGCATGAGCATTTGTGCCAGCTGGTCAGCGCCGGGGTTGCTGCGGCGCAACGGTGCCTCATAGGCTGAGATGTAATGTACGGTCATCTCTTCGCCTGCATCCACAATTTGCATGGTGCGTACACACATGGTTCCTTGTTGCTCTGCGCCGGTGTTCCATTTGACATCCCCGTTACCTCTCCAGCCTTTGGGCAGGGGGTAGGTAACAGCCGTCTTATTGCAGTGTGCATCTTGCACAACTACCTTGTTGGCAGCTTGTAAACTGCCTGCGGCCATAAAACCGGCCGCCAGCGCAACGCAGAGTTGGGTGTAAGCGTTTTTCATGTCTTTATTTTGTCTTAAAAGTTGTCTTTTGTCAATACTAAAGTAAAGTTAATTTTTTGAGAATTGACAAAAAAATGAAATTGTGCTAAGGTGCGCGCGTTATGGCAGGTCTTATCATAGCGCCGAAGGCGCGCATATTTCATGGTCACGATTGGGTATACGGCACAGAAGTACGAACGGTGTTCGGGAATCCGGCACCGGGCGACGTAGTGGCGCTGAAGGATCAGCGTGACCACTATTTGGGCTCTGCCATGTACAATCCGCACTCTCAGATTGTGGCCCGCCGTTTCTCCCGCCGTAAGCAGGATTTGGACCGCGATTTTTTTGCGCGCCGCATATCACAGGCTATTATGCTCAGAGACCGCTTGCTGCCGGGGGAAGAGCTGGTGCGCATCGTATGGAGTGAGAGCGATGGCCTGCCCGGACTCATTATTGACCGATATAAAGATGTGCTTGTGGTGCAAACTCTTACGTTGGCCATGTATCAGCGTTTGGGTTTGATTCGCGATATTTTGGGGGATTTGCTTGAGCCCCGTGCCATCATTGTGCGTAATGATTCTCCCATGCTGATAGCCGAGGGTATAGAACCCTCTACCTATGTTGCCGCCGGTGAAATGCCTGAGCCGTTTGAGGCTACCGGGCGCGGTCTCAAGTTCATGGTAGACCTTGCCACAGGGCAGAAGACAGGCCTGTATCTGGACCAAATGCAGAATTACCAAGATGTTGCTCGTTTTGCCCGTGGCCGCCGCGTGCTGGATTGTTTCAGTAACCAAGGTGGTTTTGCCTTGGCATGTGCTAAGGCCGGGGCTGCCAGTGTTACGGCTGTGGATATTTCGGAAGATGCTGCCGCTGCCGTGCGCCGCAATGCCGAGTTGAATGGCGTGCAGGTAGAGGCTGTGGCCGAGAATGCTTTTGACTTCCTGAAGCGTGAGAGTGATGCCGTGCGCAACGGGGCTGATCCCAAATGGGACCTCATTATTCTTGACCCTCCCAGCTTTACCCGCAACAAGAAGAGCCTCAGCGGTGCCATGCGCGGTTATAAGGAGATTCACCTGCGAGCCATGCAGATGTTGCCTGTAGGTGGCGTGCTTTCTACGTTCTGTTGTTCTCACCATGCCAGCACATCCATGTTCCGTGAGGTAATAGGTGAGGCGGCGGTAGATGGCCACTGCACCTTGCGCTTGATGGCAATGCACGGACAGAGCCCGGATCACCCCGTGTTGCTGAATATTCCCGAGACCGAGTACCTTAAAGGATTTACCTTTGAAATGGTGCCGGGCCGTTGATTTTCTCGTAGGTTGACATGAGAATATTTTATACTCTGACATGCCTGCTGCCTGCCATGGTGCAGGGTGCTGTTACATCTGAGCCGGCTACCACCACGGTTCCGGCGTTCGTGGATGATGATTTGCCCGTGTTTGTGGATGATGACCTGCCGGAAATGGTAGAGCCTGCCGAATCTGCTACAACCGCGGAGCAAACAACGGCTACAGCTTCGGGCTCAGAGTCGATTACAACTCCGCAATCCCCCGCGGTAGTGCCCACTGCAACTGCCGTGGCCGTGGAAGGGGGCTCCGCTCAACCTACTGCCGAGCCGTCCGTAACGGCCTCTACCATTGAAGTGCCGACGGTGGCCCCCCGCGAGATGACTCCCGCGGAGCAAGCCGCGCTGGATGCACAAAAGCCTGCCCCCTCCCCGGATGTGATGGAGCCACCCAGTGGGATGGCTCTGATTGAGACCTATTTGCCTGCAAGCTATGCCAACTTGGCCAAGCGAACCCCGCAAGGGGATTGGGTGACTTGCCACTTCAAACAGCCACTGGTGCCCAGAGAACAAACGCAGGTTGCCGTTTTAGGGTATCATGATTTCAGTAATACGAAATCCACTACCGAAATGCGCATGAAAACGGCAGAGTTTTGCCGCCAAATGCAATTTCTTAAAGATTCTGATATCTGCGTTATCTCTATGCAGGATTTTTTGGAATGGCGATTCGGTACTCGTTGTTTGCCTGAGCGTTGCGTGCTCATTACGATTGATGATGGTTGGAAAAGCGTGTATACCGATGCTTATCCGGTGTTAAAGGCGTATGGGTATCCGTTCACCTTATTTGTCTATGTGCGTTATGTCGGAGTAAAAGGCGCCTCTATGACGCAAGAGCAACTCAAGGAGATGATGGCACATGGTGCTACCATAGGCAGCCATTCTTGGAACCATCTGTACCCCAGCAAGTGGAAACGCTACAAGAAAACTTCCGTAGAGTATGCTACTCAGCTGAAGAAAGAGTTTATTGATTCTCGTGCCAAGTTGCAGGAGTGGTTCGGTAATTGCAGTACATATTGCTACCCGGGTGGCTATCATACCGCCCCCATGCGTTCTACTCTGAAAATTGCTGCTTATCAAGCCGCCTTTACGGTAATTGAGAAAAAAGTGAAGTGTGATGTAAAGCCGTATCAAGTGAACCGCTACATGGTGTTCGGGGTAGATACCTCTATCTTCCGGCGTGCTGTTAATTTTGATGGGCAAGAGGGCGTAGATTCTACTATTACTGCTATCAATAATGCAGAGGCGCCGGCGCGCTTATTCTGCCCGACTGCCTTTACCGGAGTCGATTCTCCGCTGAAACAGACCGAAAAGACTGCGGCTGAAAAGGCAGCTGCCAAAGCTGCTCAAGCGGCTGCGACTACAACTACGCCTACGGCAGAACAGCCCCCGGCAACTACGACAGATGGTGCGGCCGCCGATGCCCCTGCTGCTGAGGAATCTGCCTCAACACAACCTGCAACCGAGGCTGCTACCACCACGGATTCTTTACCCGTTGAAACGCCGACTGCGGGTGATGATAAAACGCCGGTATCCGCCGTTACTCTGCCCGCTCCGCAGGTTGCTGAGAAGAAAACGCAGAAACGCAAAACGCGCACGAAAGAGAAGTCTTGAATGCCGCTTTGTGTGTTACCCTGTATTTATAATGGGTTAATGCGTACCGGTACACGGTCTATGTGTAGGCCGGCTGCGTTGAGGAGGTCGAGCGCGTGGATGAAATTACCCATAGAGGCTCCCTCTGCCGCTGAAACTTGTACGGATGCTTCCGGGTTTTCTTTCATCAGCTCGCTGATGGCTGCCGGTAACTCCGAGGCTGTAGTGATTTTGCCCTTAAAGGCCATGGTGCCGTCTGCCGCGATTTCCAGTAACACTTGATTGCGGTCTCCGCTGGTGCCCCCTAGGGTATCTGTGCGGGGGATGTCTACGTTTAATACGCTGACTTGACGTTTGAATTCTGTCTGCACAATGAAGAAAATGAGCAGAATTGTCAGAATATCCAGCATCGGGACGATATTGATGCTGTTGATGATAGGTTTACGGGTGTAAATGTTCATGGCTGCATCAGGATTCTTGGTGACGCGTCATAGACAAAATGCCGGTGAAAATCTCATTAAGGTCTGCGGCCTCGCTTTCCAAGGCTCTTTCAAAATAGGTTTGCGCAATAATGCCCGGTACGGCGATGGCCAAGCCGAATATGGTGGTATACAGTGCCTTGGAAATCCCCAATGCAATACCTTCCTGTGCGCCGGGGGTACCGAAAACGCCGAAAATATCAACCAAACCCCATGCCGTACCCAAAATGCCGAGCATGGGGGCAATGTTGGTAATGATGGCAATGAGGCTCATGCCCGCACGTGATTTTTCTATGTATTGCCGCAGTTTGCTTTCAACTATGCCGGGGAGGTCCGGGCAATCTTTGTGTTCTTTGATAAAGAGTAATAATCTGAAGATGGCATTGTGCTCGCTGAGCTTTTGCAGAGCTGTTGTCTTTTGCTCCTGTTCTGCCGCCGTTCCGCTTGTAATGCGGACATACCACACATAAACAGATTCCCCGTTTGGGTGTTTGCGGTATATGTTCCACTGATAAAAAATGGCGGTCAGTAATAAGACCGAGCATGCCAGCAGGGGGTAGCCGAACGGGTGGCATGCTTCAAAGAATTGGTGGATGGTGTTGTACATGGTAATGGTGTGTTGTTAATTGAAATCGAATGTGATGATAAGTTCCATGAGATTGCCGATGAGTGTTTTTTGTACTTCTTTCGGTATAGCGGGGAATTGTGCTCGCCTGATGGCGGCAAAGGTGAATGATTGTTGGCTTACGCTTGCCCCGCGTCGGTTGATCAAGTTCATGCTTTCGACCCGTCCTCGGGTATTGATGCGCAGGGCTATGATGACGGTACCGGGGATGATGTCTCCGCGGTGGTTATCACACGCAAAATACCATTGGCGTGCAATAAGTCGGTATACCAACTCTTCGTATTGACCGCGTGGCGTGGCTTCTACATTGCAAGAGGGTAATTTGCCGATAACGAATTGCCCTGTGCTGCGGGTGCGGCGCTCTGTGGTACGTAGACCGGGGGGCTGTGCGTGGTCGGCTTGTGTCGGGTCATATACCGGGAGACGTACTTCAACTGCCGGGAGTGAAGGGGTGGTGGCTGTGCCATCGTTTTCCGGCACCCCGGGCTGCGGAGCAGGGAGCTCCTGTTGCGTTTCTTCCGTGTTTTCTGCTTCCTCTTCCGGAGTACGTACTTTCAGATTATCCTGTGCCTCCTCGGAGGGTGTCGATTGTGAAATGCTGGCTTCGCGGTCTGCAGATGCGGTCCCGGTATCCGGAGTTTGTGTGGGCGGCGTCTGCGGCATACCCGGAGCAGGCTGTGGTACTTGCGGTGTCGGTTGCGGGGCTTCCGGTGCCGTCCGGGAGGGCTGTGCCGGTTCTTCTATTTTGCCGTAGTAGGCTATATCGCCGTCTTGCCGTTCTTGTTGTAAGGTGTTGATTTCTTCTTTCTCTTCACCCTCCATGGAGGGAATAGGAGTATTGCTGCGCTGAGAATCTGTATTCATGCCTTCGACCCGTGCATCGCGTTGTCCCTCAAAATCAGCATCATCGGGATGCTGTTGCGGTCGGTCGGGATTTGTTTTGATAAAAGGCTTTTGCTCGTCAGGGGAGGTGTTTTCCTGATTGCTTGCGGGTTTATCAGGTGCCGGTGTTTTTGATAACACAACGGCGTATCGTGGCCCCTTACTGCGTTTATGTTCTCGCCGTTGGGGGTAGTTCAGGCTCCATACCAAGACCACCGCCATGATACCGTGTATAAGTACAGACAACAGCAGACACAACCACAATGCACCGTGGCGGTGCGTGTTATTGCATGTTGCTGATGTCTCCATATCTATATCAAACACTATTCTCGTATAGTGCGCAAGTTTTTATCGTGTCAAATCCTAGGGATTTCACGTATGAGTCGTCCTGTTTGGCCTTTTGTTGAGGTGGTAAACAGATTAGTTAATCAAACTAAAAAATAAGAAAATGTGTCATAATTTTTAAAACCTCTTGACGATAACGAAACGATGTGTATATACTGCTCACGCATTTTGCCAAATACTTGACAAAATGCGTAAAGCGTGGAGTATAGCCAAATTTTTCACCGCATCACATGTCTACGACAAAAAAGAAAACGAATTCGTCTAAAGCAGAGGTCGCAAATGCTGCTAAAAAGCCGGCAACAAAGAATGCAACTTCTGCTGCTAAGAAATCACCGGTTAAGGCCGCAAAGTCTGCCCCCGACAAAAAGACTGCGCCTGCCGCCAAAACTGTTACAACTGAGCCTGTAGTTGCGGCTAAGACTCCCGCAAAGAAAGTTGCGCCGGCTAAGAAAGAGGCTCCTGCCAAGAAAGAGGCTCCTGCCAAGAAAGAGGCTCCTGCTAAGAAAGAAGCTCCTGCTAAGAAAGAGGCTCCTGCTAAGAAAGAGGCTCCTGCTAAGAAAGAGGCTCCTGCTAAGAAAGAGGCTCCTGCTAAGAAAGAGGCTCCTGCT